>JBOGKL010000182.1:0-6618 GCA_050745525.1 Terriglobales bacterium
CGGCTACGCCGCGCGACCCGCTTTGCCGGCCGGATGGAACCGGCTACGCAAGGGAGGGTCCGGCAGACCTTGAGATCGCACGAGCCAACGCGAGCGCGCCACCGCCTGGTGAGTTTACAGGTGGTGCTGGTGCTGTGGGCGCTGGCGGTGCTGGCGCGGCTGTTCTGGCTGCAGGTGCTCGATCATCACCGCCTCGAGCTGCGCGCCGACGACCAGCAGCAGCGCATCTTCACCGTGCGGGCGCATCGCGGCGTCATCTTCGACCGCAACCTGACGCCGCTGGCCATGAGCCTGCCCGTGCGCTCGCTCTACGCCAACCCGCGCCAGATCGCGGACCCGGCGCAGGAAGCGCACAAGCTGGCGGCCGTGCTCGACCTGCGGCGCGCGCCGCTCGCGCAGAGCCTGGCCTCGCGGCGCGGGTTCGTGTGGGTGGCGCGGCAGGTGACGGCGGCCGAGGCGCAGCAGGTGGCGGCGCTCGATCTCAAGGGCATCTACTCCATGCCCGCCTCGCGCCGCTTCTATCCCATGGGCAAGCTCGCGGCCAACGTGCTCGGGTTCGTAGGCGTGGACGGGCAAGGGCTGGCCGGCCTCGAGTATAGCTTCGACCGCCTGTTGCACGGACATAACGGGCGGGCGCTCGAGGAAGTGGACGCGCACGGCGAGAGCTACAGCGAGGTGGAACAGAAGCCGCGCCAGGGCGGGAACCTGATCCTGACGCTCGATCAGAACATTCAATACATCGCGCAGCAGGCGCTCGACAAACAGGTCGCGGCCGAACACGCTCTGCGCGGCATCGCCGTGGTGCAGAACCCGGAGACGGGGGCGATTCTGGCGCTGGCGCAGTCGCCGAGCTTCGATCCGGACAATTACGCAGCCGCGACGGCCAACGAGCGCGGCGACTCGGCCGTCTCCGAGCCCTACGAGCCCGGCTCGGTCTTCAAGCTGGTCACGCTGTCGGCGGCGCTCGAGCAGGGGCTGATCACGCCGGCGGAGCTGGTCAACTGTCAGATGGGGGCGATTCGCGTGGGCGGCGTGCTCATTCACGATCACGCGCCCTTCGGCATCATCTCGGTCACCGACATCTTGAAGCACTCGAGCGACGTGGGGGCCATCAAGATCGGGATGAAGCTCGGGCCCCAGGAGTTTTACCATTACGAGCGCGCCTTCGGCTTCGGCCAGCTCACGGGCGTGCGCCTGCCGGGGGAATCGCCGGGGATTCTGCGCCCGCCCTCGCGCTGGTCGGCGGTGTCGCTGGCGGCCATGAGCATGGGGCAGGAGATCGCGGTGACGCCGCTGCAGGAGATCAGCATGGTATCGGCACTGGCCGACGGCGGTGTGTACCATGCGCCACGCCTGGTGCTCGACAGCTTCACCGGGACGCCGCCGAGGGAAGCGCCGGCGTTCCAGCCGCCCGCGGGGCGGCGGGTGGTCAGCGCTTTCGTGGCCAACGAGATGAAGCAGATGATGGCGCAGGTGGTGCTGGGCGGGACGGGGCGGAAAGCGCAACTGGACGGCTATACGGCGGCGGGCAAGACGGGCACGGCGCAAAAGGCGGACCCGAAGACGCACCGTTACTCGAAGACCAACTACGTGGCCTCGTTCGTGGGCTTTGCCCCGATCAACAATCCGGCGGTGACGATCCTGGTGGTGATTGACTCGCCCCACCATGGCAGCTACGAGGGCGGCGACGTGTCGGCGCCGGTGTTCCGCGAGATCGCCGACCGCGTGTTGCCCTACCTGGGCGTGCCGCACGACATTCCGCCACGGGCGGCGCCGCCGGCGGCGATACGCCTGGCCGCTGCCGATGCGCATGAGGAATCGCAACCTGTGGATGAAATTCCGCTCGAAGTCGAGGCGGCGCCGGTCTCGCCGGCGGCGGCGGCGGCCGAGGCCAACCAGGTGGTGCTCGATTTCCGCGGTAGTGGGCTGGTGCGCATTCCCGACTTTCACGGCCAGTCGCTGCGGGCGGTGAGCGAGACCTGCCAGCGTCTGGGGTTGGCCCTAAGCTTGCAGGGCGACGGCGTAGCGCAGGCGCAATCGCTGGCGCCAGGCACGCGGGTGCCGCCGGGGAGCGGCATTACGGTGCGATTCGAACCGCCAGGCACCTGGGTGCCGCCAGGACAAGGCACGTCAGGGCCGCCAGAAAAAGCCACGTGGGTGCCGCCAGGAAAATGATGCGCTTGCAGGAATTTTTGGACGGCATCGAGGTCCGCCAGCGGGCGGGGGCGCTACCCGAGGCCGTCACCGGTTTGCACTACGACTCGCGCCAGGCCGAGCCGGGCGGGGCCTTTGTGGCCATTGCCGGAGCGGTGAGCGACGGACACGATTTCATTCCGCAGGCGCTGGCGCGAGGGGCGCGGCTGATCCTCTCCGAGCGGGCGGTGCCGCAGGGTTTTGCCGCGGGCTGGGTCGAGGTGGCCAACGCGCGGCAGGCGCTGGCCCGGGCCTCGGCCAACTGGTTTCACCATCCCTCGCGTCAACTGCGCGTCATTGGGGTGACGGGCACCAACGGCAAAACCACGACCACGTTTCTGACCGAAGCCATGCTGCGGCAGGCGGGATGGCGCATGGGGCTGCTGGGCACGATCGAATACCACGTCGGCGACACGGTCGAGCCCTCGCCGCATACGACGCCGGAATCCTACGATCTGCAGCGGCTGCTGGCGCGGATGGTCGAGGCGGGGTGCCGGGGGGCGGCCCTCGAGGTCAGCTCGCACGCGCTGGCACTGGAGCGCGCCTACGCCTGCCGGTTTGCCGGGGCCGTGTTCACCAACCTGACCCAGGACCATCTGGATTTTCACCGCAGCATGGAAAATTATGCCGCCGCCAAGCGGCAATTATTCCTGGGCCAGGGAGCGCCGGCGCCGGACTGGGCCGTGGTCAACGGCGACGACGCGGCGTCGGAGGGCATGGTGCGCGGCTTTTCCGGCCGCCTGCTGCGCTACGGGCTGGGGGCGGGCAACGATCTGCGCGCCAGCGCGCCGGTATACACGCCGGAGGGAACCGAATTTCAGATGCAGGGGCCGGGCGGATTCTCGGCGCGGGTGCAGAGCCCGCTGGTGGGGCGGGTCAACGTGTTGAACACGCTGGCGGCGCTGGGGGTGGGATGGAGCCTGGGGCTCGAGCCGCAGGCGCTGGTCGAAGGCGTCGCACGCTGGCCGCGAGTGCGCGGGCGCTTCGAGCGCGTGGCGGCGGGGCAGCCCTTCACCGTGTTGGTGGATTACGCGCACACGCCCGACGCGCTGGCCAACGTGCTGGCGGCGGCGCGCGAGCTGACGCACGGGCGGCTGCTGGTGGTGTTCGGCTGCGGCGGGGACCGCGACCGCGGCAAGCGTCCGCTGATGGGGCGGGTGGCGCGGGCGGGGGCCGACTGGGCGATGGTGACCAGCGATAATCCGCGCTCCGAGGACCCGGAGGCGATTCTGGCTGCTATTCTGGAAGGCCGCCCGCTGCGCGCCGGAGGGGTGGAAGTGGACCGGCGGCGCGCCATCGCGGCCGCGCTCGGGGAGGCGAAGGCGGGCGAGACGGTGGTGATTGCCGGGAAGGGGCACGAGACGTATCAGATCATCGGCGAGGAGCGGCGCCGGTTTGACGACGTGGAGGAGGCGCGCGCCGCGCTGCGGGGGCTGGGATACGGACGATGAGCGCCAGCATTGACACGCGCAGCCTGCGTCCGGGCGACACCTTCTACGCCCTGGCGGGGGAACACCGTGACGGGCATGAGTTCGTCGGGGCCGCACTCGGCGCCGGCGCGGCCCTGGCGGTGGTCGAGGCGGAGCGGGCGCGGCAGTTTCCCGCGGCCTGGAGCGCGCGGCTGCGGGTGGTGGCCGACCCACTGCAGGCGCTGCAGAAGGACGCGCAGCGCCAGCGTCGGGCCTGGGGTGGGCCGCTGGTGGCGATCACCGGCTCGGCCGGCAAGACCACCACCAAAGAGATGATCGCCGCCGTGCTGGGCACGCGCATGCGCGTGCTCAAAAGCGAAGCCAACTACAACAACCATCTGGGCGTGCCGCTGACGCTGCTGGCGCTGCGGCCCGAGCATGAAGTAGCCGTGGTGGAGATGGGGATGAACCACGCCGGAGAGATCGCGGCGCTGGCCAGGATCGGGGAGCCGACGATGGCGGTGTTCACCAACGTCGGCAGCGCCCATCTGGGCAACCTGGGCAGCATCGAGGCCATTGCCGAGGCCAAGCGCGAGCTGGCGCGCGCGATCCCGCCCACGGGGACGCTGGTGCTGAACCGGGATGACGTGCGCGTGGCTACCTTCGGCGAGGGGTTTGGAGGCACGGTGCGCTTCTACAGCGCCGAGGACCTGCAGACGCAGCTACAGTTGCCGGGCATGCACAACCGCGCCAATGCCGCCGCTGCCGTGGCTGTGGGCGAGCTGTTCGGCATCGCGCCGGACGAGGCGGCGCGGGCGCTGGGGGCGATGCGGCCGCTGCCCGGACGCGGGGAGATTTTGCACCACCAGGGCATGACGCTGATCGAGGACTGCTACAACGCCAACCCCGAGGCGATGATGCGCATGCTGGCGGTGCTGGCCGCGACCCCGGCCGAGCGCCACATCGCGGTGCTGGGGGAGATGCGCGAGTTGGGCAGCGCCGCCGGGATACTGCACCGGCAGGTGGGCGCGGCGGCGGCGGCCAGCCGCGTGGACGCGCTGTGGGTGGTGGGACCGGAGGCGCAGCCCATGCGGGAGGGCGCCTGCGCGGCCGGGCTCGACGGTCCGGTTCATTATTGCGAGACCGTGGCCGAGGTGGTCCCGGCGCTGCGGCGGTTCCTGCGCCCCGGCGATGCGGTGTTGTTCAAGGCCTCGCACAGCCTGCATCTGGAGGTTGCCGTCAAGGCGCTCGTGAGCTGACATGCTCTACTGGCTCTTCTACGAACACCTGCTCGCCTATTACCGGCCGCTGCGGCTGTTCCACTTCATCACCTTCCGCACCGCCTTTGCCAGCATTACGGCGCTGGTGATCGCGCTGGTGCTAGGGCCCTGGCTGATCCGGCGGCTGCAGCAGTTTCAGATCGGACAGTACATCCGCGAGGACGGGCCGCGCAGCCACCAGGCCAAGGCCGGCACCCCCACCATGGGCGGGCTGCTGATCAACATCGCCATCCTGGTGCCGACGCTGCTGTGGGCCGATCTGAGCAACCCGTTCATCTGGATCGCCATGTTCAGCGTGGTGGCCTTTGGCGCGATCGGGTTCGCGGATGACTTCGCCAAGCTGCGGCACCGGCGCAACCTGGGGCTGACGACGCGGCAGAAGCTCTCGCTGCAGGCGGGGGTGGGCCTGCTGATCGCGCTGGCGCTGATCGCACTGGCGCACGCCGGGCGCTACTCGACGCGTTTGGTGGTGCCGTTCTTCAAGAGCTACCGGCCGGAGCTGGCCATTCAGAGTTTGCTGCATCATCCGGGGCTGTATGTGTTTGCCTTCGTGCCCTTCATCATCTTCGTGATGGTGGTGGTGGTGGGATCGAGCAACGCGGTGAACCTGACCGACGGTCTGGACGGGCTGGCCATCGGCTGCATCATCATTGCCGGGACGGCGCTGACGGGGTTGACCTACATCTCCGGGCACGCCGTCTTTGCCGCCTACCTGGAGATCGAGCGCATTCCCCAGATCGGGGAGCTGACGATCTTTTGCGGCTCGGTGGTGGGGGCCAGCATCGGCTTTCTCTGGTACAACGCGCACCCGGCGGAAGTGTTCATGGGCGACGTGGGGTCGCTGGCGCTGGGCGGAGCCATCGGCACGGTGGCGGTGCTGATCAAGCAGGAGCTGCTGCTGCCCTTCGTGGGCGGCATCTTCGTGATTGAAGCCCTGTCGGTGATTCTGCAGGTGGGCAGCTACAAGACGCGGCGGCGGCGCATCTTCAAGATGGCGCCGCTGCATCATCATTTCGAGCAACTGGGATGGAGCGAATCGAAAATCATCACGCGCTTTTGGATCGTGGCCGGGGTGTGCGCGCTGTTCGCGCTGACCACGCTGAAGCTGCGTTAGTTAGCGAGGGAGCGGGTATGACGATGCGCCTGGAGGGACAACGCGTGCTCGTGGTGGGCATGGCCGCCAGCGGCATGGCCGCCGCGCGCTTTCTGTGCCGGCGCGGGGCGCGCGTGGTGGTGTCGGAGCTGCGCCCGGCGACCGAGGTGCGCGCCGAGATGGCCGAGCTGCTCGAAGGCGGCATCGCGGTCGAGACGGGCGGTCATCGCGAGCGCAGCTTTCTCGACGCCGACCTGATCGTGGTGAGTCCGGGCGTGCCCGCGGATCTTGCCCCGCTGCGGCGCGCGCGGGCGCAAAACACCCCCGTGCTGGGCGAACTGGAGCTGGCTTCGCGGTTTTTGCAGGGCACGCTGGCCGCCATCACCGGCGCCAACGGCAAGACCACGACCACGGCGCTCACCGGACACTTGCTGGCGGCCTGCGGGCGCCGGGTGCAGGTGGGAGGCAACATCGGCACGCCGCTGATCTCGCTGGCGGAGACCTCGACGCCGGAGACGGTGAACGTGGTGGAGGCGTCGAGCGTTCAACGGGAGACGATCGAGACGCTTCATCCCCACGTCGCGGCCGTGCTCAACCTCTCGCCCGACCACCTCGACCGGCACGGGAGCATGGAAGCCTACGC
>JBOGKL010000183.1:0-11847 GCA_050745525.1 Terriglobales bacterium
ATCGCGGGCGCCCAGCGCGGCTTTGCCGCGCGGCCCGCTCTCCAAGGCCGCCAGGCCGCTACGCTGGGGCCCCTGCTCCCCAGCTTCGCTATGCGGGCAGCGGGGGCGCGCTCCGGGCCGGATTAAGATAATTGCATGTCGCTGACCGGCGATTTGCGGCGCACGCTCGAAATGATCAAGTTCGAACACTCTGTGTTCGCGCTGCCGTTTGCCCTATTGGGGGCGCTGCTCGCCGCCGGCGGCTGGCCGCCGTGGAGCGTGCTGGGCTGGATCGTGCTGGCCATGGTGGGCGCGCGCAGCGCCGCCATGACCTTCAACCGTATCGTGGACCGCAAGCTTGATGCCGCCAACCCGCGCACCCGCATGCGCGCGCTGGCCGCCGGCACCCTCTCGCTCCGCTTCGCCTGGACGTTTCTGATGGTGAGTGCGGCCGTGTTCTTCGTCGCCGCCTGGCGCCTCAACCCGCTGTGCCTCAAGCTGTCTCCCTTCGCTTTGGCCTGGGTGCTGTTCTATTCCTACACCAAGCGCTGGACCTGGCTTTCGCACTGGGTGCTCGGACTGGGCTTGGGCATCGCCCCTGCCGCCGCCTGGATTGCCGTGCGCGGATCGCTGGCGCCACGCATCCTGTTGTTGAGCGGCGCCGTCATGCTCTGGGTGGCCGGCTTCGATCTGCTCTACGCCTGCCAGGACGTGGATTTTGACCGCCAGCGGCCTGACCTCTACTCCATGCCCAAGCGCATCGGCGTGGCCCGAAGCCTCCGCCTCGCCCAGGCCTGCCACGTGCTCATGCTCGTTCTGTTGCTCTGGCTTTTGCTTTCCAGCGGGCTGGGGACGCTGGCCTGGTTGGGGCTCGTGGTTGTCGCCTCGCTCTTGGGCTGGGAGCATTCGCTGCTCGCCCCCGGCGACCTCTCGCGCATGAACGCGGCCTTCTTCACCGTGAACGGCTACATCGGCATCCTTCTGCTGTTGTTCTGGGGTGCGGCCATCCTGGTGTGACCGACTTGGGAACGTAGAACGTCGGCCCATGCCGCTTCCAGATTTGGGAGGGTGCCGTTGCGCTCTCCTGCGCTAGACTACAACCAACGACCGAGGCTTCGAATCAGCATCGGGAGCGTATGCTACGCCTTCAGACCCTCGCTCTTCTACTCGCCTTCGCGCCCCTCGCCTTAGGCTCGGCGCTGTCGGGGCAATCGCTCGTCGCGCAATATCAGACACTGCTTGACCCGCCGCTGCGCCAGCAGGCCGTGGTGGAGCAGGCCGCGTTCTCCTGGGACGCGCTCAACTTCAAGCTGACCTCGGGCATGCTGTCGCTGGGGGGTCCGGCCGGGCATGGGGCGACAACGGCGGTGTTCCTCGGCCGCGGCGAGCTCGACGTGTTGCCGCCGAACCCCATCGCCACACAGCAGATGCAATTCCTGCTGGACCGCAGCAGCCTCGCGCTGCCCTTCACCGAAGCCATCTTTCGCTTTGCCAGCGGCGCGCAGTTCCAGCAGGTCGTGGGCGCCAGGGTTTCCTTCCATCCCGCGCAACCCGGCACCGTGGCCGATCAGGAACTGAGCAAGCGGGCCGAACTGGTGAGCCGCCGCGGTCTGATGAGCGTGGCGCGCCAGATGCTCGCTCTCGATGCGGCCCGTCCGGTGCCCTCGCCCGGATGGTTCCTGGCGGCGCTGAAAACTTCCTCCGGATGGGTACTCGCCCAATACGATCCCCTCGATGCCGAGGCCGTCAAAGTGCATGCGTTCCGCCAACGGCCGGCTTATGGCGCGTCCGTGTTTGACGATGTGTGGGCTCATTTTCCGGGCGAAGCGAACGCCGCCGCACCACCCGGCACGGTTGCCCCCCTGCCTGCACCCGACCGCCTCGATCAGTACAACCTGAACGTGACCATTCCTTCCAACCTCGACATGCAGGTGGCGGCGCGCTGGCAGGTTGCTGCCGTCAAGGGCGGCCGCGGCCTGCTGCTGCAGTTGGACCCGAACCTGCGCGTGAATGCCGCGCACCTGGCCCGGGGCGCACCGGTCGAATATGTGCAGCCGCCCGACCCGGGGCGCAACCCCGACCCGTTCTACATGGGCAGTTGGATCTACCTGCGGCTGCCGCAGGCGCTCGCGCCCGGACAGAGCGTCCAGTTGGCAATGGACTATCGAGGCCAGTACATCATCACCAAGGTCGGCACCGGAAATTTCTTCGTCCAAAGCAGCGGCTGGTATCCCAGCAACACGTTCGGGCCACCGTTCCAGCGCGCGTCGTACCAGATGCAGTTTGCGAACCCGGCGAAATATCAACTGGTCGCCACCGGCGTGCGCCAATCCGAGCATACGGCAAACGGACAGGAAGTCAGCCTCTGGACCACGCCGGTGCCGCTCACCGTGGCCGGGTTCGCCTTCGGCGCTTATCGGGAGTTGAGCAAGCCGGTCCAACTCCCCGGCGGGCAGACGGACACCGTGAACGTGCTGACCAATAAGAACCCCGATGATCTGTTTGCCTCCATCAATCACGCCAACGAGCTAGGAGGGTTTTCCACAAGCCAGGACTCCGGCGGGGCCGGAGGCATGCCTTCGGGCGCGGCCGGGCTGGAGTCGCAACCGGGGCCGCCGATGCCCATCGGCACCCTAAACACCACTCACCTGGCGCCGACCGCGTTGGCGCAAGTGGGCGCCGCGCTGCAGTTCATGACCTCGCTCTACGGCCCGTATCCGTACCAGAGCCTCTCGGTTGTGCCGATTCCCTATCCCTATGGCCAGGGCTGGCCGGGCCTCCTCTACCTCAGCGACCTGAGTTTTCTCGACAGCACGCAGCAGGACGCGCTGGGCTTGGGCCTCTCGGCTATGAACCAGCTCAGCGACACATTCCGCGCGCACGAGACCTCGCATCAGTGGTGGGGGCATCGCGTCGGCTGGGCCAGCTATCACGATCAATGGCTATCGGAGGGCCTGGCCAACGGCAGCGCGCTGCTGTTCCAAATGGCCGCCGACGGCGAACACGCCGGCCTGCAGACCCTGCAGCAATGGAAGACGCAATTGCAAGCGAAAAGCATCTTCGGCCACCGCCATGGGCTCGACGGCGCCTTGTGGCTGGGTTCGCGCCTCAGCTCTTCCGCGGACCCGCAGGGCTATCAGATCATCACCTACGACAAGGGTGGCTACGTGCTCTACATGCTTTGGGAGATGATGCTCGACACCCGCTCCAAGCAGCCCGACGCCGCCTTCGTCGCCATGATGCACGACTTCACCTCGACCTATGCCAACCGCAACGCCTCGACCGCCGACTTTCAGCGCATCGTCGAAAAGCATATGACCCCGGACATGGACATCGAAGGCGATCACTCGATGAACTGGTTCTTCCAGGAGTACGTCTACCGCACCGGCATTCCCCAACTCAGCTTCCGGGCCAGTTGGGCGCCCGACTCCGGCCACACCAAGCTGACCATGACGGTCGAGAATCCCGGCAACTGGCAGGGTCTGTTGCCGGTCACCATCTGGGTGGGCAAGAAGTCCTTGCGTGGGCAACTGAAGATCACCCAACCGCAGGAGACGATTCCCATCGAGTTGGGCTTCACCCCGACACGCGTGGTGGCCAATCAGAACCTGGGCATGCTGGTGGACGTGAAGCAGTAGCGGCTGCCATCAATAGTGCACGTTGGGCTCGTGGGCCACGCCGAAATCCACCGAGTTGGCGATAAAGCAATTGCGCCGCGCCTCCTCGTGCAGATGCAGCGCCCGTTCCAAATCACCGCCGGGAGCGATGGTCACATCCGGGTGCAGGGTGACGCTGAGGAAGCGTCCCCTGCCGTTGGGCGTCAGCTCCATTTCCCCCTCCGCCCGGTCGCTGTAGGCGAGCACGGCAATGCCCGCGTCGGCGCATAGATGCAGGTAGGCGAGTTGATGGCAGGCGGCGAGGGAGGCCACCAGCAGCTCCTCCGGATTCCAGCGCGCCGCGTCGCCGCGAAAGGCCGGATCGGAACAGCCGGCGATGACAGGCTTGCCGCCCGCGGCCGAGATTTCGTGATCGCGGCGGTAGGCGGTGTAGGCGGAGGTTCCCGTGCCCAGATTGCCGGTCCAGCGCACGGAGACCTCATAGCGGTGAACGGCTCCAGGGGCCATACCCGCTATTTTAGCCGTCTGGGACTAGAACAGATACAGGGTGAAGAACAGCAGCACCCAGATGACGTCCACGAAGTGCCAGTAGTACTCGGCGGCCTTTAACGAGTAGTGGTAGTCCTTGTTGTACTCGTTGCGTTCCATGCGGAAGTACACCAGCGAGAGCAGGATCAGACCCACGGTTACGTGGCAGCCGTGGAAGCCGGTCATCAGGAAGTAGGCCGAGGTGTAGGCGCCGGTCTGGTAATGGAAGCCCATCACGCCGTTCAGGTAGCCCCACTCGAAGCCCTGCATGCCGAGGAAGAAGATGCCCATGCCGATGGTCATCAGCAGCCAGTTTTTGGCCGCGGTCTTCTTGCCCTTCATGAAGGACTGAATGCTCCAGTTAAGGGTGAAGCTGGAAGCCACCAGGATGAGCGTGGCAATGGCCGGCAGCGTGGTCTCCAGGCGCGGCATCCCCGCCGGCGGCCATACGGAGCCCTTGAAGCGGGTGAAGTAGTAGTACTCGAAGTAGGACTCGAAGATCATCGCCTCGGAGGCAAGAAAGAAGATGAACCCGCGCGTCAGGTCACGGTTGGTCGAGGCTTGATCGTGCTTGCGGCGTTCCACCGCGATGGTGTTGGCCCAGCCTGCGGCGCACACGACGGTGTAGATGGCCGCGACGACGATCAGCAGCGTAGCCAGTGGCACGCCCGCATAAATCAAAATGGCGAAGAGAAAAACGAGCCCGATGCCGCCGGCGAGAAGAATCGGCCAGATGCTGGGTTGGGGCAGATGGTGCGCCAGCTCGGGCGTGAGCTCGTGTTCAGGCGAGCGCCCGCCGGCGGCAACAGGGGCAGCGAGAGTAGTTTGTGGTTCCATCTACTTCTTCATCCATTTGGGGAAGGCGTAGGTAGTTTGCTTGGGAAAGATCCATCCGTGATGGACCGGGATCACGGTCAGCACCATGATCGCCGCTGCAACCACCGCAATGGCCCATCCCAGCCAGGCGTTGCGGCGGCGCACGCGGCGGGGAAGCTGCTTGAGTTCAGCTACGGTTGGCATGCGGTTATTCCCCCCCCGGAAGCAGATTCTTGAATGGACTGGGCTGGTTGGGCGCGCCGGGCACGATCTTCTCCAGCGTGTACATGATGCTCACGCGCGCCACCAGCGGATCGAGGCCCCGGTTCACCTGATAGATCACCGGCAGCGTCTTGTGCGTGTGCGGCTTCATCACCTGGTTGGTGAAGCAGAAGCACTGGATCAAGGCCAGATGCGTGGCCGCCTGATAGGGATAGATGTCGTGGATGGCGCGGAAATAGACGGTGTGGTCGGTGTTGTTGATGAAATCGAAGTGGTTCACCACGCGCTGGCCGATATGCGCCGTCTGCATCGCGGCCTGGGGGTGGAAGAGGATGTCCATGCCGTCGGCCTGCACGCCGCTAAAGCTCACCGTCACTTCCCGCGGGCTTACGGGCCCGCTGGAGGCGGCCAGCTTTTCGTTCGCCGGGACATAGATGCCCAAATGGGTGCAGAACACCCGGAACAACGGCACCTGCACGAAGGCAAAGCCCACCATGGCGGCGACCACGATGCCGAGCCGCCACAGCCATTTGCGGCGTTGCGAGCCTGGGGTGCGGGTTGGGGTGACTTCTTCTGCGGACATGAGCGGTACTTCTTTCTGCTGCGGGTTAATGAATCTCCGGCTGTTCGACAAAGTTATACGCCGGGGGCGGACTGGCGATCTCCCATTCCAGATGTTTCTCGATCGGGTTCGAATTCCATGGATCGTCGGGTGCGTTGCGCTGTGCGCGGCAGTTGCGGATGATGTCCACGGTGAAGATGAGGCCGGCAATCAGCATCAGAGGATAGCCCATGGAAATGAACTGGTTCAGGGGCTTGAACTCCGGCCGGTAGCTGGCGACGCGGCGCGACATGCCGTCAATGCCCAGGATGTGCATGGGCATGAACACCCAGTTCATGCCGATGAAGAAGAGCCAGAACACCCAGGAGCCGGCTTTCTCGCTGAGCATGCGCCCGCTGAGCTTGGGGAACCAGAAGTAGGTGCCCGCGAACAGGGTCATGACCGTGCCGCCGACCAGCACGTAGTGAAAGTGGGCGACGACGAAATAGGTGTTGTGGACCTGGATGTCGAAGGGCACCACGGCCAGCATCAGCCCGCTCAGCCCGCCCAGCACGAAGGTGAAGATGAAGCCGAGCGAGAACTTCATCGCCGTCGAGAAGCGGATCACACCGCCCCAGCACGAGGCCAGCCAGGAGTAAATCTTGACTCCCGTGGGCACCGAGATCAGCATGCTGGCCATGGAGAAGTACACGCGGGCGTCGGCGGAAATGCCGGAGGTAAACATGTGGTGCGCCCACACGGTGAAGCCGATGATGCCGATGGCCCACAGCGCGCCCACCATGCCCTTGTAGCCGAACAGCTTCTTGCGCGCCATGGTGGGAATCACATGGCTGATCATGCCGAAGCCCGGCAGGATCATGATGTACACCTCGGGATGGCCAAAGAACCAGAACAGATGCTGGGACAGCAACGGATCGCCCCCCAGCGCCGGGCGGAAAAAGCCGGTGTTCAGCCAGCGATCGCTGAGCAGCATGATCATGGCGCCGGAGAGCACCGGCAGCGCCAGAATCAGCATCCAGGCCGTCACCACCCAGCTCCAGACGAACAGCGGCACCTTGCCCCAACTCATGCCCGGCGCGCGCATGTCAATCACAGTGACCAGGATGTTGATGGCGCCCATGATGGAGGCGATGCCGAGCATGATGACCGCCAGGCACCAGAGATCCTGTCCGAAGCCGGCGGAAAATTGCTTGGTGCTCAGCGGCGGATAGCTCCACCATCCGCCCGCGGCCGAGCCGCCGACGACGAAAAAGCTGCCGTAGAGGAACAGCGCCGCCGGAATCATCATCCAGAACGAAAACGCGTTCAGGCGCGGGAAGGCCATGTCACGCGCCCCGATCATGATCGGAATCAGGTAATTGCCGAAACCGGCCAGCGACACCATCAGCGTCAGGAAAATCATAATGGTGGCGTGCATGGTCATCATCTCGTTGTACATCTGCGCGCTGAAGATGTGCCAATCCGGGTTGTACAGGTTGAGGCGGACCATGCCCGCCAAGCTGCCTCCGACCCAGGCATTGATCAGGGCGAAGACCAGATACATGATGCCGATCTTCTTGTGATCGGTGGTCGTGATCCAGGCCATCACGCCGTGGTATTGGCGGGGCTGATGGACCTCGCCCAGGGTTGCAACTTGCGTGCTCATTGTCCTACCTCTCCCCGCACCGCAGTGCGCCCGGGCAGGCGCAGCATGGCCGAGGCGGCCGCCGCCTTCGTCTTCTTGGCGGGTGCGGGCTGGCTGCGATGCGTCGCCAGCCATTGCTGAAATTCCTTGTCGGGCAAAATCTGCACCTCAATCAACATGCCGGAATGTCCCTGGCCGCAGAGCTGGTCGCACTGTCCCTTGTAATAGCCGGGTTGCGCCTTGAACCACAGGTTGGTGATGCGACCGGGCAGGGCGTCTTCCTGAATGCCCAGGCCGGGGACGAAAAAGCCGTGGATCACATCCACGCTGGTCAGATCGAGGTCCACCACCTTGTTGGCGGGCAGCACCAGGGTGGCATTGGAGAGGTCAATGCCGTACTGCGGATACTTGAACTCCCAGAAGAACTGGTGGCCGACGACGTTGATGGTGACATCGGGATGATTGCCGCCAAACTCCATGAAATGCAGCGGGCCGTAGGAATGCACCGCGACCACGACCACGATGATCAGGGGAATGACGGTCCAGCAGAACTCCAGAAAATTGTGCTCGTGGAAATCGGCCGCCTGGCGTCCGTCACCCTTGTCGCGGAAGCGGATCATGATGTAGACCAGCCCGATGTAGGCGATCAGGATGAAGGGGATCACCATCCAGAACGACCACCAGCTCACCTGCGCAGACAGATGCGCCACGTTGCTGCCGGGCTGGGTGAAGGCATTGCGCGTGGGTGCGGCCATGCCCTTCAGCGCCTCGGAATCCATGATGGACTTGAGGCTTTGTTGCAGGGACATCAGAACCGCCCAATTCATTTATTTCCTCCCGCGGGGACGGCCGGCGGCGCACCCCCGACGAGCTGTTGCACGTAGGCATACAGCGAATTCAACTGCGGCGCCGTGAGCGTTCCCTCGCCCGGCATCATGCGGCCCGGCAGACCGTGCAGCACGTAATGATTAAACGCCGCCCGGTCGGAAATGGAGGTCATGATGACCGGGTGGGCGAACGATCGCGTGGTCACTTCCACGTAGGGGGCGGAGCCGATCATCATGACCGGGCGCCCGCCCTGGCCCTGATCGCCGTGACAGCTCTGGCACGCGCGGCGATAGACGGCCTCGCCTACGGCCAGGTTCACGGTGCCCGGAGCCGGCGGGTCCGGCTTGGCGCCGGCCTTGGCCGCCAGCGGCTGCGGCGGCGGCGCCGGAGCTTGATGGGCGAGGATCTGCATGGCCACGTCAATCGGGATGCGCGGACCATTGGGCACCGGATTCAGCGGAGGCAGGCGCGCCGGGCCGGTGGATACGGGCGTGGCCAGGGCCGCCAGTTGCGCCGGAGTATTGTTTTGCCAGGCCGATTTGGGGATAAACGACGTGCGCACAAAATGCACGACGGCCATGCGCTCTTCGGGCGAAAGCGCGATAAAGCTGGGCATCGCCGTGCCCGGGGATCCGTTGGTGACGGTGTGATAGAGCGTCAGCACCGAGGTGCCGTAGCGGAACTTGCCGGAGTGGTAGTTACGTGGCGGCGGGTTCAAGCCCGCCGCGCGCGGACCGTTGCCGTAGCCCTCGGCGCCGTGGCAGGGTACGCAGTTGGCCGCGAAGACCTGCTTGCCTTCGGCCAGCAGCTTGGGCGTGGGCAGCAGCAGCGGGTGCAGGTCCACGGCGGTGGCCGCGCCCGGAGGCGCCGGCTTGTGGAAGTCGAATCGCGCCTGTTGGGTGGCGTTGCGATACTCGCCGCCGAAGGCCGCATAGATGAAATAAAAAGCCACCAGGACGACGATGGCAAAGCCGATCAGCGACTTCGCCGACGGACCCTTGGCGGAGGAATGGTCGCTCACAGATACCTCCCGGCCACCGAGTGCAGGAACTTGGGATCGCCCACCGGCACCGTCGGATGCTTGCTCAGATAGCGCGTCACCAGCAGACCGAAGATGCCGAGGAAGCCGAGAAACACGCCGATCTCGACCCAGTTGGGCACGTAGAAGTGGGCGTGCACCGGCGGCATCACCATCCAGTAGCAGTCAAACCATTCCGCCACCAGGATGAGGCTCGACATGACGATGAGGCAGGTCTCACTGGTGCGGATCTTCTGATTCATCAGCACGCAGAAGGGAATCACCCACTTGGCGAACAGCAGGAACAGGAACACCCAGCCCCAGCCGCCGACCATGCGCTGATGGAAGTAGACGGTCTCATAGCGGAAGTTGGCGTACCAGATCAGCAGGTACTGGGCGAACCCGATGTAGACCATGAAGATACAGAAGGCGTGCACCATGCGCGCCAGATCAATATAGTGCTGGTCCTTGACGGCGCCGTCGAACAGGTTGTGGCGGCGGAACACCACCGTCAGCAGCAGCGTCAGCGCCAGGCTGGCCTCGAACAGGCCGGCAAAGCCGTAGGGCCCCCACATGTTCGTGTACCAGTGCGGTTCGAGCGACATGATCCAGTCAATGAACCACCAGGTGAAGCTGTAGGCGAAGAACACGATGAAGCCGGCCGCGACCCGGCCGCGGCGCGTGGGCGGCTTGCCGAAGGTCTTGCGCGGCAGCAGCGCGCCGGGATGGGTGTCCTGCTTGGTCGAGTCCTTGATGAACCACCATCCGAAGAGGGACCAGCCGCCCAGCGCCAGCACCGTGCGCAGGGTGTAGAACTGGCCGGAGAACCAGAATTTTTTCGTGGGCGACGCCCAGACCCAGCCGTGCCGGGCCCAGGGATAAATCTGGTGGATGCCCAGCAGCATGAGCACGCCCAACACCAGCGCCGCCGGCAGATAGGTCGAGACGGCCTCGGGCAGGCGGCGGAACACCACCGTCCAGGTGGCGCTGGTGACGTATTCGAGCGCCACCAGAAACACGCCGCCCAGGCCCAGCACCATGAAGAACAGGTAGTTGGTCAGATAGCTGTACCAGGCGCGCTGCGGGTCCACGGCCAGCGCCACCAGGAACACGATTACCCCGATCGCGGTGAACGCCAGCAGGATGTTGCGCATCCGTGACGGGAACACCGCGGGGC
The DNA here is from genome assembly GCA_050745525.1 of Terriglobales bacterium. GTDB lineage: Bacteria > Acidobacteriota > Terriglobia > Terriglobales > SCQP01 > SCQP01. Next base: position 10,372 of record JBOGKL010000183.1, read on the forward strand.
CGGGATTGGGGATAGCGACGGGTTGCGGTTGTGCGCTCATGGTTGTTGCGTGGCCGGAGGATTGTGCGGAATGGCGGCCGAGCCGGGAATCATGCCGGTCGGGCCCTGCGCCGACGGCAGGTCGCCGGAGAAGTTCATACCTTGCTGCTCTGCCCGCGCCAGATCGGCGGGCGTGGGATTGGCGGCCCGTTGCAGCACCCGCAGGTAATGAATGACGGTCCAGCGCTCGGCCGGATCGAGCTCGGTGCGGTAGGAGGGCATGTTGCCCAACCCCTCGCTGACAATGGTGAAGATGCGGCCGTCACTGAAGGCCAACGGCGCTCCGGAGATCAACGGCGGCGGCTGCGTCATGTGAGGCACGATGTAGCCCAAGCCGGTGGCCTCGGCGCCGTGGCAGACAATGCAGTAGGTATCCCAAATCTGGCGGCCCTTGCGCAGCGTGACCGGGGTGAGGGGAATCGGATTGGCCAAATGATCCTCGCCGGTGACGTCGGAGTTCTGCGGGAACGGAACCCAATCGACGGGCACGGTTCCGGCCGGGGGTACGCGCATCGCCGGCAGCTTCGGGTTGATGTGGTCGGTGTCGAAGGCCTGCAGGTAAGGCTGCACGTACATGTCGGGCTGGTACTCGAGCTGGGTGCTGCTCTTGGTCCCGGAGGCGTGGAAGGCGCAGCCGGAGGCGCCGGCGACCGCGGCCACGGTGGCCAAAGCCAGGAGCAGCCTAAGCAGGGAATCTTTACGCAAGGGTGCGAACCTCCTCGGCGCCCAGTTCCTCAAGATCGGACTGCACGTTGCCCGCTTCATAGGGACGAATGGGCACGTACAGGCCGAAACGATCGTTGGTCAGGGTGGCATCCATGCTGGTGAAATTCGGCGCCGGCCACAGGCGGCCCGCGATGAGCACGGCAATAAAGGTCGAGATGCCGGCGATCAGAATGCCGCTCTCGAAGGTGACGGGCATGTAGGCCGGCACCGAGACAAACGGCTTGCCCGCGATGTTCAGCGGCCACGCCCAACCCATGGTCCAGGCCTCGAAGGTGAAGCCGAGACAGGCGCCGGTGAAAAAGCCGGTCTTGGTGACGCGCGGCATCCAGCTTTCCTTCAGGCCCATGGCCTCCGACAGCCCATGCACCGGGTACGGCGTATAGGTGTCCAGGCCGCGGTATCCCTTGGCGCGGAAGGCCTTGACGGCATGCACCAACTGGTGCGGGTCGGCAAACAGCGCCAGCACGGCCGGCGGCCGGTATTTCTCACGCCCGGACTTCGGCATTTTCCCCTCCCGGCAGCGGCCGCGGATGCGCCTCGCCTACCTGGTTTTTGAGCACGCCCTTGACCTCGGCGATCGAGATCACGGGCACAAAGCGCGCGAACAACATGAAGTTGATGAAGAACAAGCCGAGCGATCCCACGAAGGTGCCGATGTCCAACCACGTGGGGGCAAAGTAGCGCCAGTTGGTGGGCAGGAAGTCCTGCGCC
>JBOGKL010000184.1:0-7079 GCA_050745525.1 Terriglobales bacterium
AAAGCGGGCGCTGATGCTGCGCCTCAAGCGCGCCGAAGGTCAGGTGCGCGGTCTGCAGCGCATGGTCGAGCAGGACCGCTACTGTCCCGAGGTGCTCACCCAGATCTCCGCCGTGCAGGAGTCGCTGGGCGGCGTGGCGCGCCTGCTCATGCGCCGCCACCTTGAGCACTGCGCCACCACGGCCCTGCGCTCGGGCGATGCCGCCCGCGCCGAGCAAACCTACGCCGAACTCACTGACCTGTTCTATAAGCACGCGCGCTGAAGGCGGGGGCGATCGCAACCAAGTCTTCGCGGCCGGCGGGGACCGTCAGGCCGGGCATCGGCGCGGCGGCGAAGAGGCGGCGGCAAGGGCGCAGGAGCAGCGCCGCCCAGCGGGCGGCTTTGTTGACGCGCGCGCTGTCGGTGGAGATGCCGGTGTTGGCGTACATCTGGCGGTACAGCTTGGAGATGAACAGGAAGGCCAGCCGGCCGCGCCACCCGGGGACGCAGCGCGAACGGCGCCAAATTTCGGACATGCCGTAGAAGCGGTCCCAGACGCGCTGCGTGCGCTCGCGGATTTCGTTGGCCGACATCACCGGGTGGGGCACGTAGACTTTCGGGCGCAGGGCCTGGGGAATGAGCCAATGCCGCGCCACCGGGATGCCGCCGATCGCGGGCTCCTCGCGCGCCGCTCCCTGCTCCCATTTTTGGAAATCCACGGTGCCCGGAAACGGCGTCAACATCACGAATTGCGCGAAGGTGACTTCGGCGCGCAACGCCAGCTCGAGCGTAGCGTCGAAGGTGGCGGGGCGGTCGCTGGGCAGACCAAAGATGAACGAGCCCAGCACATGCAGGTTGTGCTGGCGATAGGCGCGCAGACGGCGCACCAGGTCCTCGCCGGTGGAGTTGAAGTCTTTATAGACGTCTTTGAGGCCCTCGGGCGTCACCGCTTCGACGCCGATCAGCATGCCGCGAATGTGGGCCTTGCTCATGGCGGCGAGGAAGTCGGGGTCGTCGGCCGACTCCATGGTGATCTGGGTGAACAGGACCAGATCGGAGGGCAAGCGCGCGAGCCGGTCCAGAAGGTCGAAGCGCTCGCGGCGGGTGGCCTCGAGTTCCGCCACGCGCGCCGTATTGCCCTGGCGCCGGGCCAATTCCAGGTCGCGCAGCGAGACGGGATAGAAGTTGTCGTCGGCCAGGGCGATAAAGCGATAGCCGCGGCGGCGCAGCTCGACGATTTCCCCGACCACCATCTCCGTGCTGCGCTGACGGGGCTGCTGGCCGTCGGTGCGCCAGACCGAGCAAAAGGAGCAGTGTTTGGGACAGCCGCGGACGGTCTGCACCGAGCCCCACATGTAGCGGCCGGAAGGGAGCAGGTCCCAGCGCGCGGGCAGGAATTCCTCGGGACCGAGGCGTCCGCCCTCGTACTGGGGCCGGGGCGCGCCGGCGGCGCAGTCGGCCACGGCCGAGGCCCAGATCACGTCACCGTCGCCGCGGACGACGGCGTGGGCGCCCCCCTCGGCACGGGCTTCCTCAGGAAACAGGGTGGCGTGAATGCCACCGAAAACCACCCAGGCGCCACGGGCGCGCAGGGCCCGGCCCAGCTCATAACCGCGCAGGGCATTGCCGGTGTGAATGCCGATGCCGGCGACATCGCCCGGGGCGACGCTGGTCAAATCCAGCGGCGCCAGGGTTTCATCGGCGATGACCGGATCGCCGTAAACGGCGGGGGTGGCCGAGGCCAGGACGAACAGCCAGCGCGGGGTGATGACGGCCACGCCAAAGGAAAGATGACTGGGATTGATCAGGTGAACCCGCACGCTGCCTCCTGGCCCGTGGTGCCGCCTCGCCGCACTCTTCCAGCGGGCAGCCTCGCACCAAGCGCCATCTTAGCCCCTGCTGCTCACGACGCAACACAATTCGCTCCCGAATCCACCACAAGGCGCGGCGCTAGCGGGCCAGGCGCTGGGATCGCTCCCGCTCCCAGCGTTCGTCCTCCTCCGGCCCCCACTGCGCCAGCGTAACGTGATTGCCGTCGGGATCGCGAAGCTGCACCTCGCCGGCGGGGAGGTAATCGGGGTAGCGAATCGCCGGGACGGCAATGCCACTGGCAGCCAGGTGCGCGCGCAGTGCGGGCAGATCCGGCGCGTACATGCAGCTCAATGTGGGCGCGGCTTCTCCGGTTTCCTCTTCAGCGCGCAGGAACATGAGCGCACCGCCCTTGCAGTGCATGCGCGCCCAGGACAGGCATTCGGCCGCGCCCATCTTGTCCACCAGCTCGAAGCCCAGCAGCGCCTAAAAGGCAATCGAGGCCTCCACGCTGCGGACATGCAGCATCGGGGTGTGCCAACCCGCCCGCATCTCCATGGTGGAGAGTATGGCCTAGCAAGCCAGAAGGTTGCAAACACGCTATTCTTGCTATATGACCGTTGCCTTGGCAGACCGCATTCGTTCGCACGTGGCGGCGCGGGTGATCGCGCCGGCGCGCCGGCGCGGCCTGCGGCAGGTAACGGTGCGGGTCCGTGACATTCACGACCAGCTCCAACTGAAAAACAAGTTCCCGGCGGTCTGCTCGGCACTCCAATCGGAAAAGAAGTTCCTGACCCCCCAGCATCTGCGGCTGGAGGCCATCGAAGGCCCCGCCTCCCACCAGAGCCCAACCGTGGTGTTTATCTTTGGGATTGAGGCGCAACCGCCCGACGGCGCCGATTGGTTCGCTTCTCTGCGCGGAATTTTCCGCGGCCTGTACGACGAAGTCGGCGGCGGTGAAGCCTGGCTCCGCAAGGAGCGGCGCGCGTGGGGCAAGCCCACCCGATGAGCCGAATTTACTGGGATACCCATCTATTCATCTACTGGCTCGAGGACCGCGCCGAGAGCGCCCGGGTGGGGGCCATCTTTCGTGCCATGCAGGAGCGCGGCGACCAGTTGTGCAGCAGCATCTTTACTCTCGCGGAGCTGCTGGTGCGACCCTACCAAAAGAAGGCCTTGGACGCCGCCGAGCGTGCGCGCGCCGCGCTGCGCCCTCCCCGTGTCATGCTCATCGGATTCGACGAACGCACGGCGGATTTTTACGCCCGCATTCGCGCGGGAAACCGGGTCAAACCGCCCGATGCCATTCACCTGGCTTCGGCCGCTAGCGCCGGCGTGAATTTGTTTCTCACCAACGACCGCTCGCTGCTGCGCCTGCGCGTGCCCGGCATTGACTTCATTGCGCCGATCGATACGGACCTTTTCTAGACCTCGAGTACCACTTTGCCGAACTGCTTCTTGTCCGCGAGGTAGCGGAGGGCGGCGGTGGCTTCGGCGAGCGGGAAGGTGCGGTCCACCACGGGATGGAAATGGCCGCCGGCGACGAGCGCGAACACGGTGTCGAGATCGGCGCGCCGGCCCATGTAGCTGCCCAGGAGGCGCAACTGGCGCGAGAACAGGAAGCGGAGGTCAATCGCCGCTTCGTGGCCGGTGGTGGCACCGCAGGTGACGAGCCGGCCTGCGGGGGCGAGCGCGCGCAGGCTCTGCTCCCAACTGGCCTGGCCCACGTGCTCGACGACGATATCCACGCCTTCAGGCGCCCAGCGCCTCACCGCCTTGGCCACCGGCGTTTGCGCGTCGTAATGGTCCACCACCTCGTCGGCACCCAATTTGCGTGCCAGCGCCAGCTTGGCCTCGCCGCCGGCGGTGGCGATGACTGGGCAGCCAAAGAACTTGGCGATCTGGATGGCGGCAATGCCCACGCCGCTTGAGGCCGCCCACACCAGGACCCTCTCGCCCGGGACGATCGCGGCGCGGCGCACGAGCATGTTCCAGGCAGTGAGAAAGACCAGTGGCATCGAGGCCGCCTCGACGAAACTCAGCCCCGCAGGAATTGGGATCAGCGAACGCTCCGGCACGGCGGCCAGCTCGGCGTAGCCGCCGTCGCGCTGGTAGCCGAGCACCTGGTATTGGCGGCACTCGTTGTCGCGGCCATCGAGGCAGAAGTGGCAGTGTCCGCATCCGGAGCCGGGCGCGATCAGCACCCGCTCGCCTGTATCGGCGCGCTCGCCGGCAAGGTCACTGCCGAGAATGCGCGGCAAGCCGATCTTCACTCCCGGCATCCCTTCGCGGATGAAAAGGTCGAGATGGTTCAGCGCGCAAGCCCGCACGCGCACCAGAACTTCGCCGGCCGCCGGCACCGGGTCCGGCGCCGTTTCCAGGCGCAGAACATCGGGGCCGCCGTGGTTGTGAATCCGTAGTGCTCGCATGTGAACTGAGGATAGCGCACAAGGGCTTCCCGTTCGGGCTGGTATAATCGCTTCGATGGCAGCTGCAACCGAATGCACCCGCGAGGTGGATGTGGAGGTGCCCGCGGGCGAGGTGGAACGCGAATACACGCGCATCGCCCATGGGATCCAGAAGCGGGCGCGCATTCCCGGCTTCCGCCCGGGCAAGGCCCCGCTCAGCCTGGTGCGGCAGCGCTTCGATTCCAAAATCCGCGAGGAGACGCTCGAGGCGCTCGTGCCCGCGCATCTGCGCGCCGCCTTCGAGCGGGCGAGCCTGGAGCCGGTGTCCTCGCCCAAGCTGAGCGAAGTCAAGTTCGCACCCGGCCAGGCGCTTACCTTCAAGGCCAGCTTCGAGGTACTGCCCGCGATCGAGCTCGGCGACTACAGGTCCATCCGCGAGCCCATGCCCTCGCTCGCGATCAGCGACCAGGACGTGGAGGCGGCGGTCGAGGGTCTGCGCGAGCGCCACAGCCGGATCGAGCCCAGCCCCGCCGAGGCGGCCGAAGACGGTCTGGTCGCCGTGGTGGAAGCGCGCAACGCCGATGCGCCCGCCCCGGCCACGGCGGAGGAAGCCAAGCGCAGCGAAGTCTCCATCGAAGTCGGCGCCCCGGCCACACTGCCCGAGTTCAGCGCCGCGCTGCGCGGCATGAAGCCCGGCGAAGAGCGGGAACTGGAAGTCCACTATCCGGACGATTTCGCCGATAAGGCCATGGCCGGTCAGACGCGCCGCTACCACCTCAAGCTCAACAGCATCCAAAAAAAAACGCTTCCCGAACTGACCGACCCTGCCATCACCGAAACGCTGGGCACGAAGACGGCCGAGGAAGCGCGGGAGTGGGTGCGCGACCGGCTGCACCGCGAGCGCGAGCATGAGGCGCGCCATGAATTGGAAGAGAAGGTAATCACGGCACTGTTAGGCCAAGTAGAGTTTCCGGTTCCGCAGGCCCTCATCGAGCGCCGCGTTGAAGATCGCATCGAGCGCAATCTGCACGGGTTGGCGCGCCAGGGCGTGGACCTACAGAAGCTGGAAGTGGACTGGACGCGTCTGCGCGAGCGTCACATGGCCGACGCCGAGCGCGACGTGCGCGCCGGATTGTTGCTGAACAAGGTGGCTGAGGCTGAACACCTCGAGGCCACCCCCGAAGAGGTGGACGCGGAAATTCAGAACGCCGCTGCCGAACTCAGGCAAAGCCGGGATTCCGTGCGCGCCCGATTGACAGAAAATGGAGGCCTGGATAGGATCCAGAGCAGGATTCGTCAGAACAAAGCGCTGACGTTCTTGTTGGACAGCGCTACCGAAGGCGAATTCGGGCGCGAGGCAAAGGAACAGGCACACGCATGAGCTTGGTCCCGATGGTGGTCGAGCAGACCCCGCGCGGCGAACGCGCCTACGACATCTATTCGCGCCTGTTGCGCGACAACATCATCTTCATCGGCACTCCGATAGACGATAACGTCGCCAATCTGGTTACGGCGCAATTGCTGTTCCTCGAGGCCGAGGACCCGGAGAAGGATATCTCCTTGTACATCAACAGCCCCGGCGGCTCGATCACCGCCGGCTTGGCCATCTACGACACCATGCAGTTCATCCGTCCTGATGTCACCACCATCTGCATCGGGCAGGCCGCCAGCATGGCCGCCACGCTGTTGACAGCCGGAGCCAAGGGAAAGCGCTTCGCCCTGCCCACCTCTCGCGTGCTCATCCACCAGCCCTCGATGGGTGGCCTCAGCGGGCAGGCGACCGACATTGATATTCACGCCAAGGAAATTTTGCGGCTGCGGGAGTTGACGAACGAAATCCTGGCGCGGCATACCGGGCAGGACATCGCGAAAATCGAAAAAGACGTCGAGCGCGATTTCATCATGAACGCCCCGCAAGCTAAGGCTTACGGCATCGTTGACGATATCATCACCAAGCACAAGTAAACCCGGGCAAGACGCGGTAGGCTGTAGGGAGTAGGAGCCGCTGTGAAACCACGAAACGGAACCCAGGAATCGCTGCGTTGTTCGTTCTGCCACAAGAACCAGGAGGCGGTGGCCAAGCTCATCTCCAGCCCCAACGAATACCCGCGCGCCTACATCTGCGATGAGTGCGTGGCGGTGTGCAATTCGATCCTGGAGGATGATCACACCGAACCCAAGGGTCAGCCGCTGCAGACCCTGCCCAAGCCGCACGAGGTGAAGAGCTTTCTGGACGAGTACGTCATCGGCCAGGACTCCACCAAGAAGCGGCTCGCTGTGGCCGTTTACAACCACTACAAGCGCCTGCACCTGAACCGCATTCGCACGACCAGCGAAGTCGAGTTGCAGAAGGCCAACATCCTGCTCGTGGGCCCCACGGGTACGGGCAAGACGCTGCTGGCGCAGACGCTGGCCAAGGTGCTGGACGTGCCCTTCGCCATCGCCGATGCCACCACGCTGACCGAGGACGGCTACGTCGGCGAGGACGTGGAGAACATCATTCTCAAGCTGCTGCAGGCGGCCGAGGGTGATGTGGCGCGCGCGCAGCACGGCATCATTTACATTGACGAGATTGACAAAATCTCGCGGCGCGAAATCTTGTCGATTTCGTCAATATAAATGATGCCGTGCTGCGCTCGCGCCACATCGCCCTCGGCCGCCTGCAGTAGCTTGAGAATGATGTTCTCCACGTCTTCGCCCACGTAGCCCGCCTCGGTCATGGTGGTGGCGTCGGCGATGGCTAATGGCACGTCCAGCACCTTGGCCAGGGTCTGGGCCAGCAGGGTCTTGCCCGTGCCGGTGGGGCCGATCAGCAGAATGTTGGCCTTCTGCAGCTCCACCTCGCTGGTGGTGCGGGTGCGGTTCATGTGCAGCCGCTTGTAG
>JBOGKL010000185.1:0-6518 GCA_050745525.1 Terriglobales bacterium
ACCTCGACCAGCACGCCCAGCTTGCCTCCGGCATGAATGTAGCTGCCTACAGCGCCTTCGGCGGCGGAGCGGTTGGCTTTTTTGGCGGCGGCGGCGATGCCGCGCTTCAGCAGCACCATCTCGGCCTTTTCCATGTCCCCGCCGGCTTCGGTGAGCGCGCGTTTGCAGTCCATCATGGGCGCGCTGGTGCGCTCCCGCAGGGCTTTGACTTGAACGGCTGAAATTTCCATAGTCGGATTCATAAACAGCAGAACCTACAAAGCCGGCGCGGCCTGCGGCGCGTCGGAAGAACCGGAGAACGACTCCGGCGCCGGGCCTTTGCGCTCGCCGTCGAGGCCCTCGTCCGCGGCGGCGCCGTCGGACGTCCCGGTCTCCGCGGCGGAGCTATGCGCGTTGCGGCCCTCGAAGCACGCATCGGCGATGCGCGAGGTGAACAGGCGGATGGCGCGCAGGGCGTCGTCGTTGCCGGGGATGACGTGATCCACGGCCGAAGGATCGCAGTTGGTATCCACGACGGCGACGACGGGAATGCCCAGCTTGCGGGCTTCGGCGACGGCGATCTGCTCCTTGTTCGAATCAATCACGAAGATGATGTCGGGCAGGCCGGGCATGTCTTTGATGCCGGCCAGATTCGTGTGCAGATGCTTGCGCTCGCGCTCGAGCTTGATGACTTCTTTTTTGGGGAGCTGTTCGTAGCGCCCGTCGGTGGCCATGGCGTCCAGTTCCTTGAGGCGGGCGATGGATTTTTGGATGGTCACCCAGTTGGTGAGCAGGCCGCCCAGCCAGCGCTGGTTGACGTAGAACATGCCGGCGCGGGTGGCTTCCTCGGCGACGGCATCCTGCGCCTGGCGCTTGGTGCCCACGAAGAGAACGATTTTGCCGCGCGCGCACTGTTCCTGCACGAAGGCGGAGGCTTCCTTGAACTTCTTCAGCGTTTTCTGCAGATCGACGATGTAGATACCGTTGCGTTCGCCGAAGATGAACTCTTTCATCTTGGGGTTCCAGCGTTTCGTTTGGTGCCCGAAGTGAACCCCCGCTTCGAGCAGCTCTTTCATGGTTATGGACGCCAAGCTACCTCCTCGTTGTGTTTGCAGCCCGCCGTACGCCGGCGAACTTTCTTTCCTGGCGCTCGCACCCGCTCCGGGCGTTAGCGCTTGGAGAACTGGAAGCGCTTGCGCGCCCCCTTCTGACCGTACTTCTTACGCTCCTTCATGCGCGAATCGCGGGTGAGCAGGCCCGCGGCGCGCAGCTTGGCGCGCAGTTCGGGATTGAGCAACAGCAGGGCGCGGGCCACGCCCAGCGACACCGCGCCGCTCTGGCCGTTGATGCCGCCGCCGCGGACGTTGGCGATGACGTCGTAGTGCTCGGCCAGCTCGGCCACCGCCAGGGGGCGATTGGCCAGCACCTCGCGCGTGGGCGTGCCGAAATAGGCGCCATAGGCGCGGCCGTTCACTTTGCGTTGGCCGGTGCCGGAGCGCAAAATGACGCGCGCCACGGAAGATTTCCTGCGGCCGGTTGCCTGAAATTGCTCTGCCATATCTGCTGCTGTGCTCCTTGGGATCGCCTAAACGGCCGCCGCGCGCTTTTTGGTCAGCGTCACGGGTTGGGGCTGCTGCGCGCTGTGCGGATGCTCGGCGCCGCTATACACCTTGAGATAGGAAGCGAGATGCTTGCCGCGCCGCGTGTTGGGGAGCATTCCCTCGATGGCGTCGCGCACCACCTGATCGGAATGCTTGGCCATGCGCACGCGCAGGGTGGCCGATTTCAGCCCTCCCGGCGTGCCCGTGAAGTGGTGGTATTCCTTCTTGTCCAGTTTCTGGCCGGTCACATGCACCTTGGCGGCGTTGATCACCACGACGTGCTCACCGGTGTCATGGAAAGGGGTATAGTGCGGGGCAGCCTTGCCGCGCAACAATTGCGCCACGCGCGCCGCCAGACGGCCCAAGGTCTCGCCCGAGGCGTCCACCAGATACCACCGGGGCACAACGCTGTTGCTGCTGGGAAAAAACGTGCTCATGATGTCAGACGCGCCGGAACCTTTCTTGTCTTCCTACCGGGGATGCCCAGGAAGCTGCCTGGGCACAGCTATAGCGAGGCCACAGCCGGGACAAGCTTTCATGCTAGGGAAATCACGCCGCTTTGTCAACCGTTCCCGCCCCCTCAGGCCACCTGAATGTGGCGGGCCATGGCGGGGGGGAAATTCAGCGCCACGGGCACGGCGCGGCTGGTGTGCTGGAGCAAAAACTCGTTCACCACGGCCGCGATACTGTGCAGGCGGGCGCGCTCGGCCGGATTCCGCACCAGGGCCGACTTCAGCTCGCGGATGTAGAGGTACTCGAAGTACGACAGCACGCCTCCGGGCAGCAACATGGCCGCAAACAGCCCCAGAATGCGCTTCACCAGCTCGGGCGAGAAATTGTTGAGCGGCAGACCGGAGATGATGAAGTCGTATTCCGGGCGCGCCGGGAACGTGCAGATGTCGGCAAAGTACAGTTGGCAATTGATGCCGCGCTGTTCCACACGGGCCTGCTCGAGCCGGGCCTCCAGCAGCGGCTGAAACGCCCGGTTCACCTCGCAAATGGCAAACTCATCGCCGGCGCGCAACTGGCGCAGGATGGCGCGCGTGAACACGCCCGTTCCCGGGCCCACTTCGAGCACGCGCAGGGGGCGGCGGGGCGTGGCGGCCAAGGGCGAAGTGATCTCGCTGGCCAAGGCGCCACCGCTGGGCGCAATGGCCCCGGTAGCATGGAAGTGCTCGCGGAATTGGCCATAGAACAGCCGGTAGGTGTTCCAGGCGCTTAGCTTGGGGTGGCCCGGTTCGGCCATTACCTGAGTATAGCGGCTGTGGAATGCCCCGTACGGGGCGGCTGCATCCAAGCGCACGTGGGAAGCCCGGACTCGCCCCGCTCCGACCTGATCCGGCTGCAGACGCGGCCGCACCAGATGATTGCGTCGCAGTCGCGCACGGTCATGATCTGCGACCGTGACGGCATGATCGCCGATGTGGACGACCATGGGGTGTTCATCCACGAAACGCGCGTGCTCTCGCGGTTGCTGTGGCGGGTGAACCGCGAGCTCTATACGGTGGAGGCGAGCAACGTGCACCAGAACTCGACCCTGGTGTACGCGATCGCCCAGCCGCGGCGCCTGCTCAAGGGGTATTCGGGCGAGCCCAGCCGGCGCGGCAGCGCGCGCGGCGCCACCGAAGAGACCATTGAACTACGCCTCGCGACGGTGCTCAGCGACGGGCTGCACCAGGACGCCGACATCACCAACTTCACCATCCAGCCGCAGCCGGTCAGCGTGGAACTGGAGGTGGATGCCGATTTCTGGGACCTGAACGAGGTCCTGAGCGGGCGCAGGCAGCAACACGGGCACTTGCAGCGGCGCCTGGAGCACGAGGGCCATGAGGGCCACGACGGCGATGCAGCGCGCCTGACCTGGGACTACCGCGCGCACCACCGCGGCCACGAGGTGGCGCGCAGCGCCCAGTTGCGCGTGCGCGGCCTGCCCGGGAACGCCCGCTGCGGCCAACGGAAGTGGCGCTGGCAACTCCAGTTGGCGCCGGGCGCCACCGCGCACATTTGCCTGGAACTGGCGGCGCAAATTGAACAGCGGACGCTGGAGCCCGTACACGCCTGCTACCAATTGGAAGAGCGCGACGAACGCATGCAGCAGTATCTAGCCGAGACCTCGCGTATGCGGCCGCGGCCGCAGCCGCAGACCACGGTGGAACGCGCCGTGGAGCGGGCGCGCCACGATCTGGCCAGCCTGCGCATGTTCGACCTCGACCGCGAGGGCGGCGACGGGCCCCCCGCGTGGGTTCCGGCGGCCGGCATCCCCAACTACGTGGCCACCTTCGGGCGCGACATCCTGACCGCGGCCTGGCAATCGGCGCTGCTCGGGCCCGACATTCTGCGCGGCTCGCTGCAAGTGCTGCGCGAGCTGCAGGGCGCCGGCACGAATAACTGGCGCGACGAACAGCCCGGCAAAATGCTGCACGAGGCGCATACGGGACCGCTCCCGGTGCTCGACTACCGGCCCCAGGGCCGCTACTACGGCTCGTTCAACACTTCCCCGTTCTACATCATCGTGCTCTCCGAGTTCCTGCACTGGACCGGCGACAAAACCACCACGCTCGCCCACCTGGACGCGGCCCGGCGCACGCTGGCGTGGATGGAGCGCGACGGCCATCCCGGACACAAACACTTCTACTCGTTCACGACGCGCAGCTCGCAGGGGGTGAAGAACCAGGGCTGGAAGGATTCCGGCGACGCGCTGATCTATCCCGACGGCAAAATCGTTCCCGACCCCATTGCCACCTGCGAAATTCAGGGCTACGCCTACGAAGCCAAGCTGCGCATGGCCGAGCTCTACTGGCTGGCGGGTGAGCGCGCCGAGGCGGCGCGGATGCTGTGGCAGGCGCACGAGCTGAAGAAGCGCTTCAACGACGTGTTCTGGATGGAGAAAGAAAACTACTTCGCCATGGCGCTCGATCCGCACGGGCGGCAGGTGCAGTCGGTGGGTTCGGACCCGGGCGATGCGCTGGCCACCGGCATCCTCGCCAAAGACCGCGTGCAGGCCACCGTGGAGCGGCTGTTCGCGCCCGACATGTACACGGAATGGGGCGTCCGCACGCTGTCGTCGGATCACGTCTCGTTCAATCCCTACAGCTATCACCGCGGCTCGGTGTGGCCGGCGGAAAACGCCGCCATCGGGGTGGGACTGCGCCGCTATGGGCACACCGACCATCTGGCCACGCTGATGCGCGGGCAAATGGCGGTGGCCGAGCGCTTTCAGTTCGCACGCTTCCCCGAGGTCATCTGCGGCCACCGGCGCTCGGAAGCGCAGCCGTTTCCGCCCGTGTACCCGAAGTCCTGTTCCCCGCAGGCGTGGTCGGCGGGAGCGCCGGTGATCCTCCTGCAGATGCTGCTGGGCATTTATCCCTACGCGCCCATGAACACGCTGTTTTTGGACCCGCAGTTGCCCGACTGGCTGCCGCACGTCAAGCTCGAGAGCCTGCGCGTGGGCGAGGCATGCGTGGATATCGAGTTCCGGCGTGACGAAAAGGGCCGGACTTCCTATGACGTCGAGGAGCGGAGCGGACATCTCCACGTGCTCAAGCAACCCTCGCCCTGGTCGGTCTTTGCCAGCCCGCAGGAGCGGATCGAGGATTTTGTGTCGTCCCTGTGGGCGGCCTAGGGACTCAGCGGCAAAATTCGGGGAACCGGGCGCCGGGGCGGTGCGTATGATGGGCACATGAGGCGACGCACCTTGCCCCTTCTTTTAGGCGCCGGGCTCTTGCTGGCGGCTCTACCGCTCACTGTAAGCGCACAACAAGGCAGTTTTCACCGCCAGTTTCAGGTGAACGGGCCGGTGCAGCTGGTCATCCATAACGGCGCCGGCGACGTCCACATCCGCGCCCTGCCGGGCAACCAGGTGACCGTGGATGCGACCATCCACGAGAGCATGGGCTTCTTTTTTGGCCCGGACCGCGCCGCCATCCTGCGCGTTGAGCAGCAGCCACCGGTGGCGCAGGACGGCAATACCATCCGCATTGACCCGGAGCAGGGCGATTGGGCGCGCCACATCTGGATTCGCTACACCATCACGGCGCCGCCGGCGACGGCGGTGCGGGCCGAGACGGGCTCGGGCGACCTGTACTTGACGGGCTTGCAGAGCGATGCGCGGCTGCGGACAGGCTCAGGCGACGTACACGTAATGAGCCTGCGCGGCGACGTGGACGCGGCGACCGGCAGCGGGGACATCTCGTTCGGGCAAATCTCGGGCAACGCGGCGTTTGCCACTGGCAGTGGCGACGTGCGCGGCGATTCCGTCGGCGGCCATCTGCGGGTGCGCAGCGGCAGCGGCGATGTGCACGTGGGGCGCATCGGCGGCGGCGCCTATGCAGGCACGGGCAGCGGCACGGTGGGGCTGGAGCAGGTCTCCGGCAGCGTCACGGCCCATTCCGGCAGCGGCGACATTGAGATCGGCGGCAGCCTGAACGGAGCGCAGCAGTGGGACCTGGGCACCGGCTCGGGCGAGATTCAGGTGAATCTCGGCGGCAACAGCCTGGCTCGCGCCCAGTTGCACGCCGGCAGCGGCGACATTGACGTGCACTCGCCCAACCGCGACACCAACGTGAGCCACCACTCCTGGTCGGGCATTATCGGCGGCGGCAGCTCCACGCCCGGCGCGACGCTGATCGCGCATACCAATAGCGGCGATATCACCGTCAACTGATGATCCATCGCACTCCCGCAGCGGAGCCGGGGCGAAGGGGCCCCCGGCGCAGCGGCCTGGCGGCCTTAGAGCGGGCCGCGCGGCACAAGCCGCGCTGGGTGCCCGCGATTAAGAGAAGCCGTCCCCAGCGCAGCGGCCTGGCGGCCTTAGAGAGCGGGCCGCGCGGCACAAGCCGCGCTGGGTGCCCGCGATTAAGAGAAGCCGTCCCCAGCGCAGCGGTCTGGCGGCCTTAGAGAGCGGGCCGCGCGGCACTGCCGCGCTGGGTGCCCGCGATC
>JBOGKL010000186.1:0-2724 GCA_050745525.1 Terriglobales bacterium
GGCCAGCACGATCAGCATGGCCAGCACGCTGGCGAAGATCTGGCGCCGGATGAAAAACTCAACCATCTGATTTCACTAACGTCCCGGCTGCGGCGCCCCTGCGCCGGGAGCGCCCTGGGCGCCCGGAGAGGGACGCCCGCCGCCGCCGGCGGGCAGCGGGATGACGGGCATGCCCTGGGCCAGGATCTGGTGCTGCGAGACGATGACCTTGTCGCCGGCGCGCAAGCCCGAAAGCACCTCGACGTTGTTGCCGGTGATGTCGCCCAGTGTCACTTGTTGCTCGTGTACCACGAAGCCTTTGCCCGCCGGCTGGGCGAGGTCCAAAAACGAGCCACCGGCTTCCTCCACCTCGGCCAGCACGGGGACGGAGAAGCCCATATGCGAACCCCACGTAATGCGTGCCTGCACGTATTGTTGAGTGCGGAGGCCGGCCGCCTCGGCCGCCGGAATCGCGGCCTTGGCCAGAATCGTCTGCGTGGCCGGGTCCACTTGCGGAGAGACGAAAAAGATGGTGCTGTGCGCCAGCACCGCTCCCTGCGCGTTCAATACCGCAACCGGCAAGCCGGTCTTGAGCTTCGACGATTGCTCCAGCGGCACCTGCACGTAGAGCTGGGTGCCTTGGGTCGAATCCAGGGTGGTCAGCGTCGTGCCCGAGGTCACCGTGTCACCCACGCGCACCGGAATGTCGCCGACAATGCCCGCCCTCGGCGCCACGATGCGGTAGTAGCCGAGCGTGACCTGCGCCTGGCGGATCTGGGCGTCCAGCGAGCGCAGTTGGGATTCGGCGGTGGCCTCGGCCGATTGCGCCTGCTGATAGTCCTGCAGGGTGCCGATTTTCTCTTCGTAAAGCAACTCGGACCGCTTCAACTGCTGCTGGTCAAACTGCACGGTGGAGGCTTGCGCGCTGCGCGAATGCTCCAGGTTCTGCACCTGGGCCGCCTGCGCCTCCGGATTGATCTGCATGAGGAGCTGGCCCTGGCGCACGCGCTCGCCCGAGGTGATGTTGATGGATTGCAGAATGCCGGTGACCTGCGGGCTGATGGTGGTCGAGCTCAGCGACTGGATCGAGGCCACATAGGTCGAAGTGTCGGCGATCGGCTTCTGGACCGCCACCTCCACCCGCACGGGTATGCCGCGGGGCGCGCCCGCCGCCGCCGCCGCGCTCGCGGCCTGCTTCTTTTTGCTTCCGCAGCCGGCCAAAACGAGTACCAGCGCCACTGGCACGCCCGCGGCTGCCCATTTACGCAGTTCTATCATTGACACCACACACAAAACTTAAGGTTAGCACGGCAAATCGCTGAAACTTTTTTCTCGTGAGATGGTACCTATACGTATGAAGCTGGGTCGCGGTGTTTTCGGCTCCGGATTGTCGTGGGCGATGATCCTCCTGCTGGCCCTGGGCATCGGCGCCACGACGGCGATGTTCTCCATCGTCAACGGCGTGCTGCTCAAGCCGCTCAACCTGCGCGATCCGGGGCAGGTGGTGCTGCTGGGGCAGAAGATCGCGCCCCAGGTCGTGCCGGAAGACTTCACCTGGTTCGTGAACCCGGTGGAGATTACAGCCTGGACGCGCCAGGCCGGCGATTTGCAGGGCTTGGCCTATCTGCAGGCCCGTTCGCTGGCGCTGCCCAACTCCGGCCGCCCGCTGCTGCTGCACGGCGCGGCGGTGACGCCGAACTTTTTTGACGTGCTCGAAGTCCGTCCCCTGCTGGGCCGTAACTTCGTGAGCAATGATGCCGCCAACATAACCCAGACGGAGTCGAACCCGATCATCATCACCCACCAGTTGTGGCAAGCGCAGTTCGGCGCCGACCCGGGGGTGATCGGGCGCCACGTCGGGCCGCCGGGGGATGAGGCGACGATCGTGGGCGTGCTGCCGGCCGGCTTCAATCTGGGCGGGCGCTCGCTGGGTCCGATGACTGAGGGCGAGCCGGTCGAGTACTACCAGGCCTGGCAGCTTTCCCCGAAGGCATTCCAGACCAATACCGACGTCTTCAGCGATTTCAACTTTAACGTCATTGCGCGGCTCAAGCCCGGCGTGACCGCGGCCAAGGCGCAGGCGCAACTCAACACCATCGAGGCCAACCTGTCGCGCAGCGCCCACAAGGATCTGACGCTTACCGGCGTGGTCAAGCCGATGCGCGACTACACCGTGGCCGACGCCCAGCAGGAGCTCTGGCTGCTGCTGGGTGGGGTGTTGGCCGTGCTGCTCGTGGTGTGCGTGAACCTGGGCGGACTGTGGGTGACGCGCATCGCCGACCGCAGTCGCGATTGGGCCATCCGCTCGGCTCTGGGCGCTGCCCCGGGCCGGCTGGTGCGCCAGGTGCTGGGGGAGAGCATATTGCTGGCGGTGGTAGGCGGCATCCTGGGGATTATCTGTGCCGCGGTCACGTTGCGATTCTTGCTCGCCGCCGCGCCCGCCGGTATTCCGCGCTTGGACCAGGTGCATCTGGATTGGCGCGTGGTGGCCTTTGGACTCGGGCTCTCGATAATTGCCGGCCTGATCACGGGGCTGGTGCCGGCGCTTCGGCTGAGCCAGTCCGATCCGCACAGCTATCTCAAGGCCAGCGGCAAGTCCACCACTGCCGATCGCTCGACGCTGGGCTCGCGGCAGACGCTGATCGCGGTGCAAGCGGCGCTTTCGACGTTGCTGCTGGTGGCGGCGGGGCTGCTGGGGTTGAGCTTTTACCACCTCGTGCATCAGCCCACCGGGTTTGCTTCCGC
>JBOGKL010000187.1:0-2024 GCA_050745525.1 Terriglobales bacterium
GGCATTTTGCCCGCAGCCGAATCGGCGGGCACAATGGCAGCATGGTCTTTCGCGGTGGCATCTGGGCGTGCTGGATCATTTTCTCGGCCTACTGGCTGGTCAGCGCGAGCACGGCCAAAGCCGTGCAGCAGCGGCAGAGCCGCGCTGAGGAATGGGCCTGGCGCGGTCCCATCCTGCTCGCTGCGGCGCTGTTGATTTTCGCCAAAAACCTGCCGGCGGCGGACCGCCTGCCCGCGCTGGCGACCTACGCCTGGGGTTGGACGGGCGTCATCGTTCTCGTCATCGGTCTCGCCATCGCCCTCTGGGCGCGGCGCACGCTGGGCGGCAACTGGGGTTCGGCGGTGAGCCTCAAACAGGGACACGAACTGATCCAGAACGGCCCCTATCGTTTCGTGCGCAATCCCATTTACACCGGCTTGATTCTGATGTTTCTCGGGACTGCGCTGGTCGTGGGGCACAGCAGTTCCTTGCTCGCGGTGGTTCTCGCCATCTTCGGCTATTGGATCAAGTTGAAACAGGAAGAACAGGTCATGCAGACCCAGTTCCCCGCCGCCTACGCCGCCTACCGGGCGCGGGTCAAAGCGCTCATCCCCTTCCTCTTGTAACTCCAAAGAGCCAGCCCCGCGGCCAGCGCGGCCCCGGCAGCCAGGTAGGGACCGCGGCTGGCGGCGCGCTGCGCGAAGTGACGCTCCGGGCGGGCGCCGGGCTCGACATTGCGTGCGGCCAGTTCCAGCACTTGCGCCAGATGCAGCCCGCGCCGGCCCGTGAGTTGCTGAATCTGCTCGCGGCAACTGAATCCGTCGGCCACGATCAGCGTGGACGACGGCGCGTTGCGCACCGCCGGCAGCAGGCGCCGCTCGCCCACGGCCCGGGATATTCCGTAATGGCTGTTCTCAAAGCCGAACGATCCGGCCATCCCGCAGCACCCGGCATCGAGCTGCTCGACCTCGACGCCCATGCGCGCCAGCACTCTGGCTTCGATCTCCGGCTGCAGCAACGCGTGCTGGTGGCAATGGATTTGAACCATGGCGGCGGTCTTCCCATCCGCTAACCGCGGCGGCTCCCACCCCTGCAGCCGCTCCAGCAGCTCGGGCAGCGTGCAGGTTTGGCGGCTGAGCCGGCGTGCATCCTCGTCGTGCGGAAACAGGTTCACCATCTCGTCACGGAACACGGCGGCGCAACTGGGCTCGAGCACCAGCATCGGCGTTCCCGCGGCGATTTCCTCGTGCAGCACGCTGAGCGTCTGGCGCAAGCGGCGCTTGGCCTGCTCCAGCAGCCCGTAGTCATATAACGGACGCCCGCAGCACAGCGGCTCCGGCGGCAGCACCACCTCGCAACCAGCACGCTGCAGGACCGCAACCGCCTCCTGCGCCACCTGGGGGTGAAAGAAATCATTGAAGGTGTCGGGAAACAAAAGCACGCGCTCGCCCGAGCCGGCAAGCGGCGACGCCCGCCGGGCGTGGAACCAGTCGGTAAACGTCTCCTCGGCAAAGGCGGGCATCCGCCGGTGCTGCGACACCCCGGCGGCGAGCTTGGCCAGCGCCGAGAGCGGTGGCGTGCGCGCCACTAGGTTCGCCAGTCCGGGCGCATGCGAGGCCAACTCCGCCCAGCGCCGGATTTCTCCCATGGCGTAAGCGCTGCGCGGGCGCATTCGCCCCTCGTAGTAATGCGCCAGGAACTCCGCCTTGTACGTCGCCATGTCCACGTTGACCGGACAATCACTCTTGCAGCCTTTGCACGACAGGCAAAGATCCAGCGCCTGGCGCACGTTGCGGTCGCGCCAGCCACCCGTGATCAAGCTGCCCTGCATCGCCTCCCAGAGCAGGTGGGCGCGGCCGCGCGTCGAGTGCATCTCCTCGCGCGTCACCATGTAACTGGGACACATGACGCCGCCCGACTCGCGACGGCAGTTGCCGACGCCGACGCAGCGCAGCGCCGCCCGCGCGAACGAGTGGTGGTCGCCGGGGAACTGAAAGTGCGTCTCGGGCTGCGGCGGGTCGTAGTTGGTGCCGAGGCGCAGGTTC
>JBOGKL010000188.1:0-4048 GCA_050745525.1 Terriglobales bacterium
GCCCGCGGCATCCGGGCCGGCGCCGGCCCCACTCATCCGCAGCGAACGACTCAGCGACATCCCGCTGCTGCATCGTTGGCTGCAACGCTGGCGCTCCACCCTGCGGCTGCAGCGCTGGCTCGAGCAGGCGGGCATGACCGTCCGGCCGGGCAAGTTCCTGCTGCTGTGCGCCGGCGCAGGCGTGTTCGCCGGCCTCATCGCCTCCTGCGTTTTCTCCTGGCTCGTCATCCTGCCCGTCGTGTTCTTCGCCGCCTGGCTCCCGGGATGGACGGTGGTGCGCCGCCGCCGCCGCCTGCTGCGCGCCTTTCAAACGCAGCTGCCCGAGGCCCTGGACCTGTTCGTGCGCGCCAGCCGCGCCGGGCATCCGCCGGCGGCGATTCTCGAGCTGATCGCCTCGGAATCGCCCGAGCCCATCGCCGGCGGCTTCCGCCGCGTCTGGGAAGAGCAGCGCTTCGGCCTGCCCCTGCGCGAGTGCTGGGTGCGCCTGAGCGAGCGCGTACCCCTGGTCGAGGTCAAGTTCCTCACCACCGCCATGATCATTCAGCGCGAAAGCGGCGGCAATCTCTCCGAAATCCTGGAAAAGCTCGCGCGCGTCATGCGCGAGCGCGTCAAGGTCAAACGTCAGATTCGCACCCACACCGCGCAGGCGCGCATGACCATGTGGTCGCTGGCCGCGCTCGCGCCTCTGCTGTTGCTGGCGTTGGGGACCATCAGCCCTGCCTTCATGCGGCCCTTGTTCTCCGATCCGCTGGGCCGCATGATGCTGGCCGTGGGCGTGGGCATGCAAGTCACTGGCTTGCTGCTGCTGCAGCGCATCGTGGAAATCAAGGTATGAGGTGGACATGAACCAGCTTTGGCTCGTGCTTCTGGTGGGCGCCGTCGCCACCGCCGTCTTTGCCGCCGGAGCGGCCTGGTGGGCGCCGGGCACCCAGGCCTTGCAGCGGCTGCGCCAGTCGCTCGGACGCTCCGCGCCTAAACCCAAGGCCTCCAGCCGTATCGAACACGCCCTCAGCGAGGCTGGCCGCCTGTTGCCCGCCTCCAGCAAAGATGTCGGCCGCTCCGCCCGCCTGCTGCTACAGGCCGGCTACCGCGATCCCCGGCACTTGCGCATCTACTTCGGCCTTCGTGCCTTCGCGGTCGCGACCCTGCTGTTGCTGGTCGTCGCCACCGGGTGGGAGCGCCAGGCGCCGCTGATGCTGGTCGCCGTCCCGCTGCTCGGGTGGGTGTTGCCGCGCCTCGTTCTCCGCCGTCTCGCGAAAAGGCGCGCGCTGCGCATCCGCCTCAGCCTGCCCGACGTGCTCGACCTGCTGGTGATCTGCATCGAGGCCGGCCTGGGGCTGGAGCCGGGCCTGCAGCGCGTCGCGCAGGAATTGGCGCGCCTGCATCCGGACCTGTGCCGGGAGCTGGAGCTGGCGGCGCTGGAAACCCGCGCCGGCGTGCCCCGCGCCGACGCGCTGCGCAACCTGGCACGCCGCTGCGGCTCCGATGACCTGCGCACGCTTGCGGCCGTGCTCATCCAGTCGGATCGCTTCGGCACCAGCGTCGCCCAGGTCCTGCGCGTCCAGTCCGACGCGCTCCGCCTCGAGCGCAGCCAGAGGGCCGAGGAAGCCGCCGCCAAGCTGAGCATCAAGATGCTGCCCGTGCTCGCCCTGTTCCTGTTTCCCGCGGTCATGATCGTCGTCCTGGGCCCGGCGGTGCTGTCGCTGATCCGCCATCTCGGACCGGTATTCAAGCCATGAGAACCCCTTGCGCCTTCAACCACACGCGCCAGACCGTGCTCGCTTCCGAACTGGCGCTCGCCGATCGCTTCTTCACCCGTCTGTGCGGCTTGCTCGCCACCCCCGCCGCCAAGTTCGGTTGCGGGCACGGGCTTTGGATCATCCCCAGCCACGGCGTGCACACCTTCGGTATGCGCTATCCCATCGACGCGCTCTATCTGGACCGCAACCTGTGCGTGGTCCACGTCCAGCGCGCCATGCCGCCCTGGCGCTTGGGCGCCGTCCGCAGCTCGGCCGCGGGCGTGCTCGAACTCCCTGCCGGCACCCTCGAGCGCACCGGGACCGGCCTCGGCGACCAGATCACGTTTCGCCCGCGCCCGCCGGCAACATCAGAGCCGCCGCGCCGCCGCCGCGATTCGGGCCAGACGATGGTCGTGTTCGTTCTGTTTCTGGCTGTGCTGCTGGGCGTCGCCGCCTTGAGCGCCGATGTGGGCGTGGTCCGGGTCGAGCAAACCAGCTTGCAAACCGTGGCCGATGCCGCCGCCCTCGCCGGCGCCGCGGAAATTCCCTACGGCGATGTCACCACCGCCGCGCAGGCCGCCGCCGCCCTCAACCAGTTCAGCGACGGGGCCGGCGGCAACACCCTGACCGTCAACAATCCTCCCGCCGCCGGCCCCCATGCCGGCGACAGCCAGTACGTCGAGGTGATCGCCACCCACACGTTGAATACTTACTTTGCCGGCCTTTTCGGCGTCGGCTCGCTCGCGCCCGCCGCCCGCGCCGTCGCCCATCTGGGCAATGGCACCGGGTGCCTGTATGCCCTCAGCCCCTCCGCCTCCGGCGCCTTCCGCATCAACGGCACCGTTGCCATGGACCTGCAGTGCGCCCTCTACATTGATTCCACCAGCGCCGACGCGATCGAGGTCAACGGGAACGGCACCCTCAGTGCCACGTCCATCGGAGTTGCCGGCGGAGACATGGTGAACGGCCCGGTCACCGTCAGCCCCTCGATCACGAAGGGCATTGTGCCCCTCGCCGATCCCCTCGCCAGCCTTCCTGTTCCCTCCCTCCTCGGCCCCTGCACCCAGCCCACCGTCATCGCCGGATCGAAGAGCGTCACCATCAACCCCGGCGTGTATTGCTCCCCGCTCGTCATCAACGGCAGCCCCGACGTCGCGTTCAACCCCGGCACCTACGTGCTCGACAGCGGCCTGGTCATCAACGGCTCGCCCACGCTTACCGGAGGTGGCGTAACCCTCTACGACGCCGCCGGCTCGGTCACCTTGAACGGCAGCGCCAACTCCACCCTCAGCGCGCCCACCACGGGCCCCTACGCCGGGATCCTCATCTTCCAGTCCCGCACCGACGCGCTCCCGCTCACCGTCAACGGCCACCAAAGCGTGTTCAACGGCACCGTCTACGCTCCTGCGGCTCCCATTGTGGTCAACGGCGGCTGGTCCGGCTCCGCCTACGGCATCCTGGTCGGCAGTACCATCTCGATCAACGGTTCGGCCACCTTTAACGCCGACTTCAACTCGCTGCCCGGCGGATCGCCGATTAAGGCGCCGGCACTGGTCGACTGATGATGCGCCTACGACAACTAGGGCGGGTTCGGTACGCCCGGAGTGCGCACTCCCGCGGACAAGCCCTAACCGAGTTGGCCATCATTCTCCCGCTATGCGTCATCCTGCTGCTCGGGGTCGAGGAGCTGGGGCGGCTGGCCTACACGGCGATCGTCATTAACCACGCGGCCCATGCGGGCGCCCTCTACGGAGCGCAGAACCCGACCACGGCGGTGAATGACCCGGGCATGGTTCAGGCGGCGCTCAACGACGGCACCGATCTGCCCGGCCTCGAGGCTACGGCCACCCACGTCTGCTCCTGTTCGGACGGTGGCGTCGCCCCCGGCTGTTCCCTAAGCGACTGCCTCGCCAGCCGTTTGCAGGTGTACGCCCAAGTCTCGACCACCGGTGCCTTCACCCCCATCTGCGGTTTTCTCGGCTGGCCGGGGACGATCACCCTCCACGGCCAGGCCAGCATCGAGGCCAGTCCGTGACACGGACGCGCTCGCTGCGCCGCCGCCGCGGCACCGCCCTGGCCGAGTTCGCCCTGACCGCGCCGCTGCTGCTCATGCTCCTAATCGGCGCTGTCCAGCTCGGCAGCGCTCTCTTCGCCGATCATTTTCTCGCCATCGCCGTGCGTCAGGCGGCCCGCTATGCCATCGTGCGCGGCGCCGACTGCACCAGCTTCGCCTCCGCCTGCCCGGCCGGCGCCGGCGACATCCAAACCTATCTCCGCGGCCTCTCCCCGGGCCTGCTCGACACCAGCTC
>JBOGKL010000189.1:0-10989 GCA_050745525.1 Terriglobales bacterium
CCATGGTCCAGACTTCGGTGTGTCCGCTGGTGTTACTGATGTAGGCGATCTGGGTGCTGGCAATTCCTGGGCCAAACCCCAGCGCGGCCACGATGTCATCGGCCAGGTGATGGGCAATCACGCGCGCGCCCTCGGCCGTATCCGGATCGGCATAGCGGCGCGCCAGCAGCCGGCCCTGGCCCGGGGGCAGAGTGACGTTGTACAGGTAGCCGCTCACCACCAGCCCGCCGCTGATGATCTGCATGGAGCCGAACACCAGGCGCTGCACGCTCAGCGGCGGCGAGGACCAGGCGCTGCGCACGCTGGGGTTGTTCAGGTCGGTTTCAACGGCGGGAGTGGGCGCGGTGTACAGGCTGCGCCCGATCATGGCGACCACCGCGGACTGGTACAGGTCATTCCACAACACTTGATTGAAGGTGTTTTGAATCGCCGGCGTGACCCCGCTGGCGTTGAAGTCGGGCACGGCGAGCCGGTACTTGGAATTGCCGGTGATGATGATTTGGGCTTGATCCTGGGCCACAGCGACGAGGCCCAGCAGCAGCACGGCCATCAGAATGCGCATAAGGCGGGAGGAATGTTTCATTTGGTTTTCATCGTCCGGATCAGATTCACCAGCCCCCACAGTTGCGCGTCGCTGTCCTGGCTCCACGCCGGCATGCCGCTCATGCGAATGCCGTTGCGGATGGTGTAGAACAGCGTGCCGTCAGATTTGCTTTGCGTCAAACCCCGCAGGTCGGGGACTTTAGGATACATGGACTCGCCCAAGGTGGTGTGCCCGTCGCCGTTACTGGCATGGCACAGGGCGCACTGGGTCGAGAACAGTTGCCGCGCCTGGGCCAACTGCTGCGGGTTGGGCGGATAGGGGTTTTTCGCGTTGCGGCCGCTGGCGGGCAGGGCCAGACGGCGGCTGAGCCGGGCGAGCTCGGTCTCGATCCAGGTGGGTTTCGCCTTGGCGCTAAATCCATAGGCGGAGTGAAGCCAGACTGCCGCGCCGCCGCCCAGCACCAGCAGCACCACCACCGCGCTAATGATGAGGCCTTTGGTCATGGCACCGGGGAGCCAGGCGTTGACTGGCACTGCGGCTGGCTCGGCCCCGCGCGTAACGAATTTTGGTCTTCTCCGTTCGCCTGAATCTCCCGCCCGTTAGCGCAGTCCCAGCCTTTGCCTCTGGCTTTAGCTTAATCCGCTCCGGCCAGCTCCGACAATCCCTTCCTCGTGGCCCTCCCCTGGCTCATTGTCTACCGGCGTTCATCCAGGGCCACGGTCACGGCACGGCGGGACGGCAGAGCTACCGGCCGATGCAGGAGCGCGTCCACCGATTGCCAGAAGGAGCGGAACGCCGGATATTCCCCAGGCATGACTTGACTGGCGGTCTGCCGCACTTGGGCATGCACCTGCAGCGACCCTCCGCGACAACTGATCGAAACCGCAACTTGCCCGAAGCGGCCGCCGGCGCGGCGCACGGGCGCGGACAGGGATGGGCAGAACTGGCCCGCCGGCAGAGCCAGCGACCAGGTCTGATCCTGCTCCCAGCGCACGGGCAGCTCCAGCGGCTGGCGGCGGTTGACCTGGGAGGACAACTGCTGCAGGTAGGAATCAGGCAGCCAGCCGACGCGAAGCTGCTGGGGCGGAATATAGGCGCGAAAGTGGATGGAGACGACGGGAGCGGCAGGTTGGATCCCCGCGACGCTCAGAGTGGTGACGGTGGCGCCGGGAAACTCCGCCCGCAGCCAGTTCTGCAGGTCGCCCCGCCGCGCGGCGGGTTGGGCGTAGCGCTGGCGCAGCTCGGGAGCGCCCGCGCCGCGCACATCGAAACTGCCCACGGCCGTGAACCCTCCGGCGGGTGCCGGGGACAACTGAATATCGCTGCGGGTGAGATTGGCCAGCGCGCGCGCCGCGGGCACGCGCACCAGCGTCTGCTGATCGGCACCCAGGATCAGGGCCAGGCTGTTTTGATCCCCGGTGGGCAGCTCGGTGTCCAAGCGATGGGGGGCGGTGGTATCAATCCACTGGCCAGTGAGGGGGATGTAAACCAAGGCGTGATCAAAGGCCGCCATGGTGGCCGCGACCTGGCCTGCGGCATTGGGGGGAGCGACCGGGCCCATGGCGGGCGTGCGCACCAGGGCCAGATCTGCTTCCACGCCGACGCTGCGCAGCCAGGTGGCCAGCAAGAGCGCGCCGTCCTTGCAGTCGCCGGCGCCATGGCGAAACACCTCGCCGACGGGGGCGGGGACATAGGCGTGGACGCCTTCTTCGTCGCCGCGGTAGGTGAGATGGTCGGACAAGTACTGCCACACGCGGGCGACGATGGCGCGGGTCTGGGCTAAATCAGGCCTCGTCGCCCCCGGCGCGGCAATGGCACGCAGTTGCGCATCGAGCTGAGGGCTGAGCTTCGAGCGCTCGGCCAATAGGGCGGCATACCAGTGCGCCATCGCCGGCCACGTAGCAAAGCTCGACACCTGCACGAAGGGAGAAACGTCGGTGATGGCAGGCCCGTCGGTGGACTGGAAGAAGGCCGGTTGATCCTTCGCCTCCCATTGCCAGGTTTGCCGGCCGCCGGCGAGGACCTGATGCATGGGAGCAGGCAAGCCGGCTGCGCTGACGGCCATGGGTTGATGCGCCGCCAGCACGTAGCGCACGCGCGCGGTGGAAAAGCTGTCGCGGAAGGCAAACAGGTTGCCGATGAAGTGGCCCTGAAGAGCCGACCAGTTCTGGCTGGTGTCAGGCAGAACAGCGTAGACAAGGCTGACGCGATCGCCCGGGCGCAGCGCGGGCAGGTGGATGCGGCGGGGCTGCGTGCCCGGGGAGAAGCCGGGAAGATTGCCCAGGTCTCTTCCGTGCGCTATAACGCGGTAGGGTCCGTGACCGGGCCGCCGCCAGACCAAGGCGCGCAGCAGGTGGAACTCACCGCGCGTGCTGTCGTACCAGAGATTGTCGGGGACGAAAAAATCCGCCGCCTCGCGCGTGCGAATTTGGAAGACGCGCTGCACCAGCAGCGCCGAGAGACCGCAGGGCACGACCTGCTCGTAGCGAAGATGATAGAGCTGGATGGAGCCCTCGCCGGCGAAGGCGGAAGCGTCGGCGGGCAGTGCGGCGGGTGAGACCAGGTAGGCCTCCGCGTTCTGCAGCAGGCGGGAGGCGGTGAGGTGCGGCGAAGGCGCTTGGGCGACAACGACCGCAGCCAGCACACTCCAGGCACAGACCCAGGTAAAAAGGCGACGAAGTGGCAATCCGGCGCGAGCTCCTTAAGCACGTTCAGTGTGCTCGGGACGCTCGCGCCTGCCTATCCATCGGAAGCCTTAGCCGGCGCGGTTATCGGATCGCCGATGACACGGCTCGCCCACCACACACAGAGTCCGGCGAGGGGCAGCACGACGAGGAAGAAGTCGGTGCCAAAGGTTTGCAACAGGCGCTGGCGGGAGGCACCGGGCACCAGTGGCTCCAGTGCCGAGGCGGCCACCGCGAGCCCGAGCCAGGCCTGCTCCCAGCCGCGCAAACGCCCGCGTGCCCATTCCGCGGAGAGCCAGAGCGCGGGCCACAATAGCGTGACCAGAATCAGGCGATGCACGTGCGGTTCGAGCACCATGACCATGCAGAACATAAAGGCCACGGCCCCGTCCTGACTGCTGCGTGCCCGCGCCAGCCACACCAGCATGGCCACGGTAAGCACCAGCGCTGTGATCCACCACAGGCGGTCGAAGCCGGCGGCCGACAGGTGCCTCCAGGCAATCTGGGAGTAGCGGGTGTCGGCGAGGCGGGCATAGTCTATGACGCGCAAGTAGCGCGCCAGCACATCGTGCAGCGATTGGCCCGGATACCACAGTTCTCCGGCGGCCGCGCTGAGAGCGGCGATGCCGCGCTCCTGGCTGAGCCACTGCCGCAGCAGAGCGATCTGGCGGGGCCAACCGCGCCACAGCACCGGCAGCAGCGTCGCTCCCACGGCCCAGGCGGCCATGGAGCCGGCCGCGCGCCAGCGGCGGCGGACGAGCAAGCAGGGAAGGAAGAACAGGGGCCAGACCTTCAGCGCCGCGGCCCATCCCAACCAGCATCCGCGCCACAGGGCGCGTTCGGTCAAAAACGCCGCCATGACCATGGCCACCGCGTAGAACTGAAAGTTGCCGTAGCGGACCTCTTGAATCATGTAGGCGGCCACTAGCAGCAGGCCCGGCCAGAGCGCGGCCGCATCGGACAGACCCCAACGCTTGCGCAAGGCGATGACCAACGCGCCGCCCACAATCATCTGGCCGGCCGCCCACACCACCACACTCACGCGCAGCGGCAGCAGCGCCAAGGAGCGGAACAGGTCAAGAAAGATGGGCGGGTAGCGGTAGACGCCGCCGGCCCAACCGGTGCCGCTGTGCGGACCGTACATGGGCGCGCCGGCGAAGTAGTGGCGGGCATTGTCAAAGTAGACGTGGAAATCAATCGCCTTTTCGGGACGCAGCAGGGCAAGGAGGGCGGCTGCCAAGGCGAGCAGGCCGAAAGCAAGCCACTCGTACAGGAGTACGCGGGAGGCGGCGGCCGGCGGCGCGGGCGCGAGCGGCTTAGCTTTGGAGGTAGCGGGCGGGGTCACGCGCAGTGGCATAGAGGCAATACGTCGCGGCGATGCGGGTGAGGCGGGCGAGGTCTTCGGTATTGGCGCCCAGTTCTTCGTCCCCGGCGCTGGGCGCGAAAAAGGCGGCGATGGATTCATCCACGGCGGGGAGGCTGAGAGGGACTTCGAGCGGAATAAAGCCGAACCCACCTCGCTCGTCACAGGTGACGATCATCAGCGTCAGCTCGCGTTCCTCGGCCGGCGTGGGCGGCTCGAAATGGGTTAGGTAGACTTCCTTGGCCCACTGCAGGGCGCCGCTGTCCACCCCCCGCACCGGTTGCGACCAGTCGGTGAACTGGACGCACAGCGCCGGGGCGGGCGAGCGGAACTGGGTTGCGTTGAGGCGGAGATAGCGCTCATCCTCAAAGGTCCGCGCCAGCACCTCGGGCAGGCGCGCATGCACGGCGCCAAAGCGGCGATAGCAGGTCCAGGTGTGCAGCATGTGCAGGAATAGATTCTGGTCGCGCTCGTCGGGATGAGTGGCGGCGTAGCCGGTAAACAGGGGCAGCTCGAGGTAGCTGAGCAGATTGATCACCGGCAGTCCGTTGCCTTCGATCCAGGCGATGGTTTCCTGGAGGTTGCGATCCATCTCCTCGTCGTCGGCGCGCAGGATGTCGTAGAGCGGCTCGGGCGCGATGGGGACGCGCTGCCGCGCCAGAGGGGCCTCGGGCTCACGAGAAGCGGGGCGCGCGGGCACCGGCGCGGGCAAAGTCGAGCAGGGCGCCTCCGGCAGGGCGTCGGCCAGGGGACGCCAATTCTCGCCGGGCACCGGATCGAGGACCAGTTCCATGGCCAGATTCTGATCCAGGCAAAGGCTGTGCAGTTCCAGCCAGAAGGCCCGGCCGCGTTCCTCGGCTTCCTCGGCTTCGCCGGCAAACTCGGCGCGCAGGATCATGCCGCCCGCGTGCGAGGCGGCGAGGAGGCGGGCCTGAAAGGGCTCGCTGAGGCTGCTCGCCAGCTCGGCGAAGGCTTCCGTCTGCTCCGGCAGCGGCGTATGAAAGACCCAGGCAAAGACGGAGGAGGCGGCCATGGATGCTGGGGTCACCTTAGCATACAGGAGCGGGGCGGGGCGATCGGCGGCGCGGCGGGTGCGCGCCCTGGTGCAGGGCGGAGCCGCGGTATCCTGACAGCATGCGCCGCACCAGCGAAGGACTGCTGCTGCTGCTGCTGGCCACCGGCTTTGCGGCGCTGGCCAGCACGGGACGGCTGGGGTGGGTGGTGATGGCGCTGGCGGCGGCGGCCTACCTGGCGCGCGGGGTGATGTTTCTCTGGCGGTGGCCGGTGCGCTGGTCCAGCCGCGCTTGGAGCATCGTCCTGCTCGCTTACCTGCCCGTGTTCGTCTGGGACGGCATGGCGCTGTCGCACAGCTTCGTGGCGGCCAGCCTGCATTTGGTGGTGCTGGCGGGGGCGGCGCGCATCTTTGCGCCGCATGCCGGACGCGATGACTTCCTGCTGGGACTATTGGCGTTTCTGGAAGTGCTGACGGCGGCGCTGCTGACCGTATCGGGCACGTTTTTCCTGCTGTTCCTGCTGTTCCTGGTGTTGCTGGTGGCGACCGTGGTCAGCTGCGAGATGAGGCGGGCGCAGGAGGCGGAGGGTCCGGGCCATGCGGCGCCGACGGCAGCAACGCCGCAGGTGGTGCCGCCGCGGCTGCTGCGCTTTTCGCTGCTGCTGACCCTGCTGGTGGGCGGCTGTGGCGTGCTGGTGTTTTTTCTCCTCCCGCGCGCCACCTTGGGCGGGTGGGCGGCGCGTCCGCTCGACAGCGGGCTGACGGGCTTCAGCGACGATGTGCGGCTGGGAGCGATTGCCGACCTGCAGCGCAGCAACCGGCCGGTGATGCACATCCGCGTGATTGATTCCGATCCGCCACTGTCGCCGGCCGCCTTCCAGCTCATCCCCTGGCGCGGGCGCGGTCTCACCAGCTTCAACGGGCGGCGCTGGTTCGACCCGGAAGGGCCCTCGGTGTTCGGCACACCGTCGGGGCGCATTCAGGTCGGCGAGCGCAGTGCGGCGAGCGCGTCGGAGATCGTGCGGTACGAGGTGACGCTGGAGCCGCTGCGCAGCCCGGTACTGTTTTTCCCGCCGCGGCTGCTGCGCGCGGCAACCCACTTCCCCGTGCTCAGCTGGGAGCGTTACACGGATACGCTGGCGGGGATGGGGGCGCCGGGCGGGGCCACGGCATATTCGGGCGTTTCCGATCTGGCGGTGGCGCGGCGGCAGGATTTGCGGCTGCGGGGCGGATGGCGGCGCAGCGACTTTCCCTTGCGGCGTTACCTGCAACTGCCGGCGGATCTCGATCCGCGGATTCCGGCGCTGGCCCGGCGCATCGTCGCGGACGTGCCCGCCGACAATCTGGACCGGATGAAGGCGCTGAGCAACTATCTGCGCACGCACTATCGCTACAGTCTGGAGAACCTGCCGCAAGGGCCGCATCCGCTGGCGGCGTTTTTGTTCGACGTGCGCAGCGGTGATTGCGAGTACTTCGCGTCCGCTCTGGCCGTGCTGGCGCGCGTGCTGGACATTCCCACGCGCCTGGTCAACGGGTTTCTCATCGGCCGATACAATCCGCTGACGGGCGAGTACCTGGTGCGCGGGAGCGACGCTCACACCTGGGTTGAGGCTTATTTCCCGACCTCGTACCAGGGACGAGCCGACGGCTTCGGGCGCGCCACCTGGCTGACGTTTGATGCGACGCCGAGCGCAGCAGCGAGCGGCGCCAGCATGCGGGCCGGATCGGGCATGCTGCTCGACGCGCTGTCGAGCACCTGGCAGCAGTGGATTGTGAACTACGACTGGTTCCGGCAGGCGCGGTTGGCGGCGGTGGTGCAGCGGGCGTTGGGATCGGAAGCGGCGGCGGCCTGGCAGAACACGTCGGTGCGGGCGCAGGCGACCTGGTCGCAAATTCACGCGCAGGCCGAGGACTGGCGAAGCTCGCCCTGGACGTTCTGGGGCTTTGCGCTGCTTGTCCTTTGCCTGATCGCGCTGGCCACGCTCACGCTGCGGCGGCGGCCGTTCGAGCGCAGCGATTATGAAGGCGCAATGGCGCGGAGGCAGGCGCGCTCGGCCTATCGCCGACTGCGGCATTGCCTGGCGCGCGTCGGCGTGGCGCAACATGCGGGGCAGACGGCGGAAGAGTTGTTGGCCGCTGTCGCCCGGCGTCGGCCCTCCCCGCCGCTGGAGGAAGCGCTGCGGCAGTATCTGGACGATTACCAGGAGGTGCGCTTTGGCCCGGTCACGCGTGGGGCGCTGGTGCGGCTGCGGACGCAGTGGCCGCAACTGCGGCGTCTGTGCAGGGCTGGGCTTCGTTAAATCGCGGGGACGTTCATTGATCGCGGGCGCCCAGCGCGGCTTGCGCCGCTCCGCGCGGCCCGCTCCCTTTATTAGCGGTGGGCGCAGTAAGGCGCGGCGGGTACCGGCGATCGCGAGAGGGGGGAGGAGATGACGGGTGCGGGCAGGGGCGCCGGCGTGAACAGGTTCCAGCCGCGACCCGCCTCCGGGTTCATGCTCTGGCTTGCTTCGCCGGGAGCGGCGGCATTGTAGGTCGAGGGCGGCTGCGGAAGACGGTTGAGCTCGGCGCGGCGGAAGGCCTGATCGCGGCGGTGGCTCCATTTCTGCCACTCGTCGGGCTTGGCCATGGCGGCGAACTGGATGCCGCCGGGCGCAAAGAAGAAGCGGCGCTTGGAATGCACCATCGTAGTCTCGGCGCCCGACTGCACCTGGATGCGTCCGCTCAGCACTTCCACGCTCGCCGGACCGCCGGCGGGCACGTCGAGCCGCAGCATCGCGCCGCCGTGCGGCATGCTGATCACGGCGCCGGGCAGCAGCGCATGAAAATCACCGCTGTCGGCGTTTTGCATGGTGAAAAACGCTTCCCCGCTCTTCAGCGTCACGGTGGTGACGTGGACGCCGTCGCTGCGCAGGCGCAGGCGGTCGAATTGCAACCGGCTGTCGGGGGCGAGGCGCAGCGCCGAGCCGCACTCCAACTCGACCTCGGCTTCGCTATTGATCTGGGTGCGGATGCTTTCGCCCTCGATGATGGGGGCATTGAGCAGGGCATCCGTCCAGCGCGGGGTCCGGGTTGGGCTGACGCTCTGAGCGCTGGAAGGAGGCGGGAGTTCGACCTGCACGCGATGTTCGATCAGGCTGATGACCACGATGCGGACACGCGACTCGCCCAGGATCGCCGCCCCGGCCAGAAGCAGGAGCAAGCTCCAGCACCAAGCACCACGAGCCACATGCATAGCGCGCTTCAGCATACGGCACTCCTCGCTGTTGGCTTCAGTTTGCTCCTTTCCTAACGGCTGTCAAGACAAGGCCTTCCGCGTCAATCGGCGCAGAATGGTACACGCCGCTGAGGTATTTCGGATTGCGGGCCGGTGGAGGGGAGCGGAGTGGGATCGAGGGCGCGTATGGTGTCGGCGGAGTCGCAATGATGGCAAATCTCGCCGAGGGGCGAACCTTGCCCCAGCACGATGCCGCCGGGCGACATCCAGGGGCGGGAGACCGCGGTGGCCGGCGCCATGGGCGACAGAGGGGGCCGTTGGGCCAGCAGTGCGCGCCGGTAGGCGGCATCGCGGCCGTTGCTCCATTTTGCCCAAGCATCGGGCTTGAGCAGGCTCACGAGGCGCAGGCCGATGCCGGAGAGGAACAGGAAGCGGCGCTTGGACTTTACCTTCTGCGATTGCCCTGCCCAGCGCACCAGCACCTGGCCGTGCAAGACCTCGATGCTGGCAGGCTGGCCAGAGGAAACATCAAGACGGAGTTGCGCGCCGCCATGGGGCAGGCTGAGCGTACCCGCCGGGAGGTGGACAGACAGGTCGCGGGCATCATCCTTCTGCACGGTAAAGAAGGCTTCCCCTCGCTTGAGGGTTACCCCGGTCACGGGCACGCCCTTGGGGCTGAGGGTCAACTGGTCGAAGGCGAGCTCGGAATTGGGCGCAAGGCGGAGGGCGGAGCCGCACTCGAGCTGCACCTCGGCCGCAGAATTGTTGCCGGTGCGAATGATTTCTTTTTCGACGACGGGAGCATTGAGCAGCGCCGGTTTCCAGGCAGGCTGGGCCGGGCGCTGCACCTGGACATCGCGGGAGATGAAGCTGAAGCCTACGATGCGGACGCGGGATTGACCCCAGGCCGCGGCGGCGATTAAGAGTGCCAGAAGCCCCCAACACCATTGACGCTTGGCCATACTGCGCTCCTGCCTATTCCCTTCAGTTTGGTCGCAATTCCACCCCTGTCAAGCGGCTCGCGCCGCTGCTACTCGGGGCTGCGCCTCGTGCCTGCCGTTGGTCGGCTCCCCCTCGTCCCCGCCGCCCGGCATACAGTGGAAGGAGGTTCTATGGCGAGGCCAGGTTGGCTGCCGCAGCACATCCCTTCTCTGGACGGCCTGCGCGGGCTGGCCATAGCGCTCGTCCTGCTGCACCATTGCGCGCCGCGGCTGGGACCGCTGGGGCTGGGGGCAGAGGCGGATTGGGGATGGATCGGGGTCAACCTGTTCTTCGTGCTCTCGGGATTTCTGATCACGGGGATCCTGCTGGACGAACGGGAGCAGCCGCACCTGTTCCGGAATTTTTACGTGCGCCGGGGACTGCGCATTTGGCCGCTGTACTTTCTCGTGGTGCCGCTGGTGTACTTCACCTTTGGGCCGCACGCGAACTGGAGGGGCGCCGAACCGGGCTGGCCCTACTTCCTGATCTACATCCAGAACCTGGCGCCCGGCCTGACCGGATCGTTGTATCCGACGTGGAGTCTGGCCATCGAGGAGCAGTTCTATCTGGTTTGGGCTCCGCTGGTGCGCTGGATCCCCACCCGCGTGCTGGGGGTGTTGCTGCTCGCCGTGCTGGGAAGCGGGGCGGGGCTGCGGGGGCATTGGCTGGGGGCGCTGACGCCGATCAACACGCTGTTCCACCTGGACGGGTTGGCGGCGGGGTGCCTGGTGGCGCTGGCGGTGCGCTGGTGGCCGGGCAGCGGGCTTAGATGGCGGGCGGGCGGGGGCGTGGCGGCGGTGGTGGGACTGGGGGCGAGCGTGGCGGCGGCGATGGCCGACCCTCCGATGTTGAACACCTGCCTGGCCATTGGCTTTGCCGGAGTGCTGCTGGTGGCGGCAAGCGCACCGGGGGTGAGAGGGCTGAGCTGGCGGCCGCTGCGGCAGTTGGGGAAGATCAGCTATGGGGTGTATCTGATCCACATGCCGATCTTTGCGCTGCTGGGGAGCTTTGACGTGTACATGGACCGCATCCAGGCGGGGGCGGCCGGGGATGCGGCGATCGTGGCCCTGCGGCTGGTGGTGACGCTGGCGGTGGCGACGCTGCTGTGGCATGGATTCGAGCGGCCGCTGCTGGGGCTGAAGCGCTATTTCCGGGCTCCATTGATCGCGGGCGCCCCGCGCGGCTACGCCG
>JBOGKL010000190.1:0-7292 GCA_050745525.1 Terriglobales bacterium
ATCTGATTCTGATCCGAGACGGCTACCATCCGGTGGTCACGGCGTTTGGCTACGACTCCTACTATCTGAACGTGCTCGCCGGCTCGGCCCGCTCCATGGCCGCCAGCGACGATCCGCGTTACGCTCATCTGCGCCGCAGTTGGCCCGTGCCCGACCCGCGCGTGCCAGTGGTGAGAAACAACCTAGCGCGGCGGTGACCGGGGCCTGGCCGTCGGGCGCGGTAGCGGGGGTGTGACTCACAGTGGGATGAGAAGGGGGATGGGCTTCATGGCTAAGGGTTCGCCGCGAGGCGGCTTCAAACTGGGCTTGATCGGCTGCGGCGTTCGTGGCGTTGCGCATCTCCTGGCGCTGCAGGGGGCGCGTGGCGTTCGGGTGGCGGCCGTGGCCGACCTTTACGACGGCCATTTGCAGCGGGCGCGCGAGATCACCTCCGGCAGCTTTACCCCCCCAGATCAGCTCCTGGCCACCCGCGACTACCGCCAGGTGCTGGCGCGGCAGGACCTGGACGGGGTGATCCTGGCGGTGCCGGACTTCTGGCAGGAGCGGATTTTCGCCGCTGCCATGGCTGCGGGCCAGGCGGTCTACTGCGAAGCCCCCTTTGGGCATACGGCTGCCGCCGGCGCAGCCATGCTGGCGGCGGCGCAAAAATCTAAAACCGTGGTGCAGGTGGGCTCCGGGGTGACGAGCGCGAAAGCCTGCCAGCGGGCCCGCGACATTATCGCCGGCGGCCAGCTCGGTACCATTTACCTGGTCGACGCGGTGCGTAATATTGGTACGGCGCTGGGCTCCTGGCGGTCGCCTTATCCGCCCGATGCCTCGCCTGCCACCATCGACTGGAACACCTTCCAGCAGGCCGCTGCTCATCCCCAGCCCTTTGCCTTGCCGCGTTTTTTCCGTTGGCGCTGCTACTGGGATTACGGCTCGGGCGTCGCCAGCGATGCTCTGATCGATTCCCTCACGGCGGTGCAATGGATTCTGGACTGCCCCGCCCCCACCCGGGTGAACGCGAGCGGGGGAAACTACCGCTGGCGCGACGGCCGGGAAACGCCCGACATCTTCCAAGCCCAATTCGCCTTTCCCAACTTTGAGCTTCACCTGAGCTGCGCCATGACCACCTCCCAGCGCGGCCACAAGCTGAGTTTCCATGGCAGCACCGCGACCCTGGTGCTGGAGGATACGCGGGGCGACGGCTTCGATGCCGTGCGTGTCGTGCCCGAGCCGGAGGTCGAACCCTACGTCGTCACTGTCGCCGCTTGGCCGGCCGAGCCGCGGCAATGGTACTACATGGAACATGGCCTCGATGCTTCCGGCAATCCCAGCCGCGAGCCGCCGGCAACGGAGGCTGGGGAGAGTTGGAGCGTTGCCGGCGGAGACACCGATGCCCCCGGCCAGGACGCCTATGGTGACAGGCTCGCGGGCCGGCACTTGGCCATTTTCCTCGGGGCGCTGCGCGGACGCATGCCGGTTGCCGAAACGGCACAGTTGGGACAGCAATCGGCGCGGTTGGCCCACTTGGCCGATGACGCCTACCGCCGTGCTCAGGCCCGGGACGGGAACGGTCCGGCGGAGCCGCCGGCGCAGTAGGGGGAGCGATCTATGCACACGCGACGTGAATTTTTGGCTCGAGCTTCGGCGGCAGCGGCAGCGGCGGCCAGTTTGGGCGCCACCGCGGGTGCCCAAACCGCGGCGGCCATGGCCGGTGGACCACCGCAACTGTTCCACGTCGGCTATCAGATTTATAGCTGGGGCCGTTACTATCCGTCATCGTGGTGGGAGGCGGCGCGGGAGTGTGCCGCCATCGGGTTCCCCGGCATCGAGGGGGAGAATACCATTGCCAACCTGTACGCGGGCCGGGAACCTGAATTCGCTGCCCGCATGCGGCTGCAGCCCGAACTCCTGGCCGCCATCTACAGCACCACGGACTTGGACATCCCGTCCCAGTTCTACGTTAATCGCTATAAGAACGTGCTGGCCGCCAAGTTCGCCCAGCCTCAAGGCACCAAGGTCCTGGTGATTGGCGGTACCGATGCCCACGAGCGCACCCCCGCCCACTTCGTCGAGTACGCCCGCCAGGCGAACGCCATCGGCAAGGAAGTGCTGGAGACGACCGGCTTGCAGGTCGGCGTGCATCCTCATCTCGGTTCGTTGGTGCAGCATAAGGACGACATTGCCCGCGTCATGGAAACCACCGACCCGCGCTACTTCAACCTCTGCCCGGATGTGGGGCACTTGGCCGGAGGCGGCATGGATCCGGTCCAAATCGTCAAGGAATATGCGTCGCGCGTGATTCACCTGCACTTCAAGGACTGGAAGCGTCCCGTGCCCGGCCAGTTTGGCGGGTTCGCCGAGTTGGGAAAGGGAGAGGTGAATTTCCCCGCGCTGGTCCGCGAACTTAAGGTGATCGGCTTCCACGGCTGGGCTGATGTGGAGTTGGACGGCGCTGTCGACCCGGCAGCTTCGGCGCGGCGCAATATGACGTACTTGACCAAGGTGCTCCACCTGCGCGTGGGCAACATCAGCGGATAAAACCCAATGAATCTGGGATCGAGTTCTCCTAACGCGAGCCCACGCCCGGCACCAAGCAACGGACGGCAAATGATGATCGCCGCCTTTCTGGCGATCTTCATCTGGGGTTCGATCGATTCGCTGCTGGGAGCGATCCTGCCCGACTTGGTGCAGCGCGCCCATCTGACCAACTCCCTGGCCGCCAATATCTCGCTGCTGAACGGGCTGGGCTTGGTCATTGCCAGCTTGGCGGTCGGTCCGGTGCTGGACCGCTGGGGGAAGAAGTCGGTGTTTGTGCCGGCGCTGCTCTTGGTGGTGGCGGCGCTGCTGGGGCTGTACTGGGCGAATACCTTCGTGACCATCGCCGCCATGGCCTGCACCTTGGGCCTGGGTGGCGGTGCGGTGGTGACGGCAGCGCAGGCCTTGGTGTCCGACCTGAGCGACTCGGGGCGCGCGGCGGCGCTCAACCTGTTGAATTTCTTTTTCGGTTTAGGGGCCTTTGTCACGCCCTTGGCCCGCGGGCCGCTGGGTGGTGCCTCCGGCAGCATGAGCGGGATCCTATGGGTGTTGGCTGGGGTTTGTTTCCTGGTCGCGGTGTTTGATTCCCAACTCCAGTTCCCCGCGCCAGTGCCGGCGGCCACCGCCGCCACGCGGCCCAGCTTGCTCGGCGAGCCGCTGTTCTGGCTGCCGGTGGCGATCTTGTTCCTCTACGTGGGCGTCGAGACCTCGATCTGGTTTTGGCAGGTCGTCTATTGGACGCGCGGCTACGGCATCGCGGCGGGCCCGGCGCGCCTGGGCGTTTCGCTTTTTGCCGCGGCCATCATGGGCGGGCGGTTGATCTCGCAGTGGGTTTTGCGGTTCCTGTCCGGGCGCGGATTGCTATTGTGGGGCACCAGCGGAGCGCTGGTGGGTCTGCTGGGGATGCGTCTGGCTCCCGGCTTTATCTCCTCGCTGGTGTGCTTGGTGATCGCGGGTCTGTTCATGGCCGTCGTGTTTCCCACGGCGCTCGGCGTCGTGGGCACGCGCTTTGCCGCGGCCTCGGGCACGCCCATCGGGTTGGCGGTCACGGCCGGGTGGCTGGGCGCCATGACCATCCGTCCCATGGTCGGCTTTGTTGCCGGGCGTAACAGCTTGGAGGGTGGCTACTGGGCGCTGATCGCCGCCGCCGCCGTGATGCTGCTCTGCAACCTGGCTCTATTTGTTTACACCGGCAGCCGGCAGGCAGGCCTGCCCCGCACGGCAGCGACGATGAAGGCGCAGTGAATGGCTAGGAGGGGGAAGCAAAGATGGACATTCGTTTTGCGAAGCATATAACCCTTTTGGCCACCCTGACGGCCATGACCATCGCTGTGGCCGGCCAAGGCCGGGGCGGTCAAATGACCGAGCAGCAGCGCGCGGCTGCGGCTGCCGCGCGGGATCGCGCCATCAATCCCGAGCCGCCGCCGGATCCAGCGGCGGCGGCCCGCGGGAAAGCCCTGTTTGGTTCGACCTGCGCCTTCTGCCATGGCGCCGATGCCACCGGCCAGACCGGTCCCAATCTGCTCGACGTGCCGCTGGTGATCACCGACAAGGGCGGCGACAACATCGGCCCTTTCCTTAAGCATGGCATCCCCGACCAGGGCATGCCGGCCTTCACCTCGGTGACCGCGGCGCAAGCCGCTGATATTTCCGCCTTTCTCCACGACCGCATACGGCTCGCCGCCGACCGCTTCGCGCAGGAACGGCCGCAGGTCGTCGTCGGCAACGTCGTCGCCGGCAAGGCCTACTTCGATGGTGCCGGTCGCTGCGCCACCTGCCATTCGCCCACGGGCGATATGGCCGGGATCGGCAAAAAATTCCAGCCCGCCGATTTGGAGGGCCGCATCCTCAGTCCCCTCGGATACCGCGGTGTCTCCAACCAGTCCGTAACCGTGGATTTTCCCTCCGGTGAGTCGGTCACGGGCAGGTTGGTTCGCCAGGACGAATTCTTTATCGATCTGATCAACGCTCAGGGTTGGGAACACTCCTACCCCGCCGCTGGCGCCGCAATCCACCTATTGAAGCCCGATCCCATGGCGGCACATAAAGCCCTAATGAAGCAGTTCGCCGATCAGCCCAACGACGCCCATCTGCACGACTTGGTGGCATACCTGGAGTCTTTGAAATGAAAAGCCCTCATCTTGCCCTTGCGCTGGCCAGTCTGCTGGTCGTTCCGATCTGCCTGGCACAGGCGCCCTCCGCTCCAGCCGCCAAGTCCGGTAATACGGAGTGGCCCAGCTACAACGGCGACTACAGCGGCCGCCGCTTTAGCCCTCTCACGCAAATCACCCCCGCCAATGCCGGTGACCTGGGCGTGGCCTGGATCTGGCGCTCCGACTTCGACGGCCCCGAATCCGGAGGGTCGGTGCTCGAACCCACCTACCTGAAGGCGACCCCGCTCGAGGTCGGCGGCATCCTCTATCTCTCCGAGCCCGACAACGTCTGGGCTGTCGATGCGCGCAGCGGCCATCAGATCTGGCACTACAAATATCACGCCAATACGGGCTTCCATATCGCCAGCCGCGGGGTGGCGAAGGACGGTGACTGGCTGTACTTCGAGACTCCCGATGACTATTTGGTATCGCTCGACGCGCGCACCGGCAAAGAGCGCTGGAGCGTCGAGATGGCGGACGTGAAGTTGGACTATTACTCGACCATGGCACCGCTGATCATCGGCAACCATGTCATTGTCAGCGTCGGCGGCGACACGCTCGACAACGCCTGCTTCATCGAGGCGCGCGATCCC
This sequence comes from Terriglobales bacterium, assembly GCA_050745525.1. Classification (GTDB taxonomy): domain Bacteria; phylum Acidobacteriota; class Terriglobia; order Terriglobales; family SCQP01; genus SCQP01. Next base: position 5,270 of record JBOGKL010000190.1, read on the forward strand.
AAGACGGGGGCGCCGCAGTGGAGGTGGTACACCGAAGCCCAGCCCGGTGAACCGGAATTTAAAACCTGGCCCAATGCTTTCGCCGCCAAGCACGGCGGCGGTTCTCCTTGGATGATTCCCACCTATGATCCCGAGTTGAACTTGATGTACCTCGGCGTCGGAAATCCCAGTCCGGTGGTCAACGGCTTGGGCCGCGAGGGCGCCAATCTGTGGACAGACTCCATCGTCGCTCTCAATCCGGATACCGGCAAACTGGCTTGGTATTTCCAAACGACCATCCACGACACCCACGACTGGGACGCCACCGAAACCCCCGTCCTCCTCGATGCCGATATCGACGGCACACCGCGCAAACTGCTGGCTCAAGCCAATCGTAATGGCTTTTTCTTTGTGCTGGACCGCGCCACCGGCAAGGCCCTGGTGACGGCGCCGTTCGTGTACACCAATTGGTCCACCGGCATCAATGCCATCGGCCAGCCGATCCCGAATCCACAGAAGGAGCCCTCCATGGCGGGCACGCTGGCGTGCCCGGGTTCGGCTTCGAACTGGCCCTCGCCCTCCTACGATCCCCAGACCAAGTTGTTCTACGTGCTCGCCAGCCAGAGCTGCGGGCTTTGGTTCCGGCACTCCAATAAGCCCGCAGTCGGGTGGTCGGACAATATCCTCCCTGGTGCCCTCCGCCCGGCTGTGGCTTCGCCCTGGCGTACGGTCGCTTTCCACTTCCCGTCCCCGGCCACGCGGTTGAGCCCGGCACCGATCGCAACCCCGGGCGTGTACCGGAACACGGTGGAGACGGCCACGGGAGGCTCTTTGCCCGGCACCGTCTCTGACGCTGACATCCCCTTTGGAACCTGGATTCGCGCCATCGACTACCAGACCGGAAAACTCGTCTGGAGCCACCCGTCCGGCGGCGCCCGCAGCGGCATCATGACCACCGCCGGCGGAGTCCTGTTCGCCTCCGACGGGCAAGCGAACGCGCTTCTGGCGCTCGACCCCAAAACCGGCGCAACGCTGTGGCATATGATCGTGAACGAGCAGACCTATAGCTCACCCATGAGTTATGAATTGGATGGACGCCAGTATGTGCTCATGGGTGTCGGCAACTCGCTCTGGGCCTTGACCCTCCCCGACAAGGACGTGCGAGCCAGTGCCGCGCTTGGGGAATCAACCGCCCGGCGATGAAATCCAAGCTTGCCGTCGATCCGTCCCGCCCGTCCGAGGTCAGCCGCAAGGAGGACCGCTATTGCATTCCAGTTTTGGCCACGGCCCTGGATATCTTGGATTGCTTCGACCCGGACGGCGGCACCATGACGTTGGCCGAGGTGATCCGCCTTCATTGGCGCGAATCATGGAATGCCTCCCCGGCCCGCTGCGGCCCCGTGATGCAGGGCCGCAACAAGCCGCTGGAATTCGGGCGTTAGTTGGCCTTGGTCTCGGTCAGCGCCGCGATGATTTGGGAGGCAACGCGGGTGATGGATTCCAACGATTCGCGGAGGGTGTCGCGCTCGCCGTCGTAGAGGCTGATGTAGTCGGCGGAAGCGGTATTCATGTCCAGGCCGACGTGCAACCCAACGGCATAGGCGACCGCTTCGGCTTCGGTTTCCTTAACCTTGCGGCTCAGTTCCTTCCGCCGTTCCCCGCCGTGCAGCAGTTCATGCGCGAGTTCATGTACCAGCACGGAAAACTCGCGGGCGGGTTCCAAGCCAGCGAGGACGTAGACCTTGCCCTTGGTGCTCAACCCCTCCGCGCCATCCAGGTTGTCCTTGTACTCCAGCGCGATACCCTTCCGCTCGTACAGCGCCTTGATGCCTTCGAGGTTTGCCCCCGGATCGCCTTCGGCCCGGGGCGCGGTCGGCAGGGGCTTCCCTACGGTCTGCGCAACGTCGAACACATAGGCCACGCGGAAACCGCACAGCCGTTGCGGAGAGCCTTCCTGCCGGTCTTCTGGTTCAGGCTCCTTTTTCAGGACGGGAGCCAGAATGTGGATGGCCCCTTCGTCCCTGCAAACCTGCCGCCCCAGTGC
>JBOGKL010000191.1:0-6817 GCA_050745525.1 Terriglobales bacterium
ATCTGATTCTCTGGCCCGAGCAGCCGGCGCCCATCGAGTACGCCATGCAGCCGGTGTTCCAGGTGATGACCGCCGATCTCATCTCGCGCAGTCACGCCACCTTCCTCTTCGATCAGGTGACCTATAAGCTGACCGCCACGGGCGGGTTGGATCTGAGCCAGCCCCACAACTCCGCCCAGTTGATCCGTCCCAACGGCACCACCGGCGAGCGTTACGACAAAATTCACCTGGTGCCGTTTGGCGAGTACGTCCCGCTGCCCCACTGGCTGCAATCGTTGCTCGGCGCCAGCAAGCTGGTGCAGGATGTGGGCGACTTCGTGCCCGGCCACGAGCTGACGCTGTTCCATCTCGGCGGCCACCGGTTCGCCGCACTCATCTGCTACGAATCCATTTTTCCGCAACTGGCGCGCGCGGAGACCCGCAAGGGCGCCGAATGGCTCGTGAACCTCTCCGACGACTCCTGGTACGGGCACTCCTCCGCTCAAGCCCAGGGACTCATGATGGCGCGCACGCGCGCCATCGAAAACCACCGCTGGCTGCTGCGCGATACCGATAACGGCATCACCGCCGTCATCAGCCCCTACGGGCGCGTCAAGGCCGAGCTTCCGCGCGATCAGGCTGGCCAGTTGACCGCCGCCTTCCAGCCCCTCACCCGCTTGACCTTCTACACCCGCCATGGCGACTGGTTCGCCTACGCCTGCTGCCTGGTCGTCCTGGTGCTGCTGGGATTCGCCGCGATTAAGCGCGCATGGGTAAAATAGGGTAGCTATGGATCTCGACGAGCTGCAGCGCGAACGCACCCAGTGGGCCGAAAAGGCGCACGACGTACGGGTGTTCCTTTGACCCTCCCCGCCTGCAGCAGCAACTGAACCGCCTCGACGAGCAAGCCGCCGAGCCCGGATTCTGGAACGACCCCAATCGCTCGCAAACCATCAACCGCGCCCGCAAACGGCTGCAGGAGCTGCTTGCCGACGATCAGGCGCTGGCGCGGTCGCTGGAAGACCTGCAGGCGCTGTTGGATCTTGCCGCCGAGGACGAGCCGGTCGAGGGCGAGCTGCGCCATGAGCTGGACGCCCTGCGTCAGCGCATCGAAGCCATCGAGACGCGCACGCTGCTGGGCGGCGACAACGACGCCCTCAACGCCATCCTCACCATCCATCCCGGCGCCGGAGGCACCGAAAGCCAGGACTGGGCCGAGATGCTCTTGCGCATGTACCTGCGCTGGGCCGAGCGCCACGGCTTCAAGACGGCCATCAACGACCGGCAGGAGGGAGAAGAGGCCGGCATCAAAAGCGCCACCGTCACCATCGAAGGCGAATACGCCTATGGACTGCTGCAGTCGGAATCGGGCGTCCATCGCCTCGTCCGCATCTCCCCCTTCGACCAGGCCAAGCGCCGCCACACCTCCTTCGCCAGCGTCTTCGCCAGCCCCGAAATTGACGACCGCATCGAGATCAATATCCGCGACGAGGACCTGCGCATCGATACCTTCCGCGCCGGCGGCAAGGGCGGCCAGCACGTCAACATGACCGACTCGGCCGTGCGCATCGTCCACCTGCCCACCAACATCGTCGTGCAGTGCCAGAACGAACGCAGCCAACACAAGAACAAGGACCTGGCGATGAAGATCCTGCGCTCGCGCCTCTACGAGCACGAGCTCGAGAAAAAGCGCGCCGCCGCGCGCAAGGTCGAGGACGCCAAGCTCGACATCGATTTCGGCAGCCAGATCCGCAGCTACGTCCTCCAGCCCTATCAGATGGTCAAGGACACGCGCACCCGGGTCGAGATCGGCGACGTCAACCGCGTCCTCGACGGCGACCTCGACGAGCTGCAACGCGCCTGGCTGATCGAACGCCGCAAGCAGGCCGCCTCCGTGGCGGGATAAAAGCCGTGGCATGAAGAAAAGAAAACAGGCAACGGGCAAACACCGGCGCCGCGGCACTCCGCCCACGCGGCCATCAGGACGGCCATCAGGACGGCCACCAGGACGGCCACCGGGACGGGAAGAAGCGCGCGCCCCACGCCGCCCCCGCCCCCCGGCACAGCCGCCCGCCGCCGACCTGACCGGGATCATCTCCCTGCACCGCGACGGCTACGCCTTCGTCAGCCCCGATCCGCCTCTCGCCTCCGGCGCCGACGTCTTCATCCCGCCGCCGGCGACCGGCGGCGCCATGCCCGGCGATCGCGTCGCCGTGCGCGTGCGCCCGCGCAGCCCGGTGGCCGCGGGCCGGCCCGAGCGCGTCGAAGGCCAGGTCGTCGCCATCCTCGAGCGCGCTCATGCCACCGTCGTCGGCATCTTTCACCGCGACCCGCGCGGCGATTATGTCCAGCCGCTCGACCAGCGCCTGCGCGAGCGCATCCGCATCGCGCCCGAGGCTTCGCGCCCCGACGCCGCCACCCCACACCGCGTTCTCGGCGAGCAAGCGAAGCCGCATCCCGCCGGCGATCTCGACGGCATGGTCGTGGATGTCGAGATCACCCGCTTCTCTAGCGGCGCCGGCGGGGCGCTGGGCCGCGTCGCCGAGATTCTGGGCCGGCGTGATGATTTCGGCGTGGACGTCGAGATCATGATCCGCAAGCATTACCTGCCCCACCGCTTCCCCGACGCCGCGCTGGCCGAGGCGCGCTCCTTCGCCACGCAGCTATCCGCCGGCGAACGCGAGGGCGCGGCTGGGGCTCCCAGGGTCCCCAGCCCGGCCGAGCGTCAAGCGGGTCACGTGGCGCAACCACGCGGGGCCCCGTGCCAATCAACGCCACGGCGCGACTTCCGCTCCCTGCCCATCGTGACCATTGACGGGGAAACCGCGCGCGACTTCGACGACGCCGTCCTGGTGCGGCCGCGCGCTGATGGCGCGTTCGAATTGCAGGTCCACATCGCCGACGTCGCCCACTACGTCCACCCCGGTTCGCCCATTGACGAGGAGGCGCGCCTGCGCGGCACGTCGGTTTACTTCCCCGACCGCGCCGTGCCCATGCTCCCGCTCGAACTCTCCACCGGCCTGTGCAGCCTGCGTCCGCACGAAGACCGCCTGACCATGTCCTGCCTGATGACCATAGACGCCTCCGGCCGCATCGTCAGCTATGAGCTGCTGCCCGGCGTGATTCGCTCCGCCGCACGCATGACCTACACCCAGGTCAATGCCATCCTCGAAGGCGACGAGGCGCTGCGCCAACAGTTCGCGCCGCTCGTCGAAGGCTTCGAGGCCATGGCGGCGCTGCAGAAGGTCCTCTATGCCGCGCGCATGAGCCGCGGCTCGATTGACTTCGACCTGCCCGAGCCCGAGATCGCCTTCGACGAGTTTGGCCTCATGCGCTCGATCGTCAAGTCGGAGCGCAACATCGCCCACCGTCTGATCGAGGAGTTCATGCTGTCGGCGGCCTCCACCGTCGCCCGCCATCTCGAGTCGGCCGGCGTCACCTCCGTCTACCGCATCCACGAGCAGCCGGAGGTGAAGAAGGTCGCCGAGTTCGAGCAGATCGCCTCCCGCTTCGGCTACTCGCTCGGCCTCGGCCCCTTGCCCATCCGCACCATGCGCGTGAAGGGCCGCACCGTCGAGGTGCCGCAAAACGCCGCCTTCCGCATCTCCCCGCGCCAGTATCAAACCCTCACCGAACGCATCGCCGGCAAACCCGAGGAGCGCATCCTCTCTTTCCTCATGCTGCGCTCGCTCAAGCAAGCCCGCTACTCGGCCCACAACGCCGGTCACTTCGCCCTGGCCAACGATTGCTACACCCACTTCACCTCGCCCATCCGCCGCTATCCCGACCTCCTCGTTCACCGCATCCTCAAGGCCCTGCTCGCCGGTGAACCCGCCCACCAACCTCTGCGTTCGGCAGAGGCTCTCGAGTCCCTCTGCCGCCGCGCCAGCGAGCAGGAGCGCCGCGCCGACGACGCCGAGCGCGAGCTGATGGATTGGAAGAAAGTCCGCTTCATGGAGCAGCGCCTCGGCGAGGAGTTCCCTGCCCTGATCCTCCATGCCACGCGCGACGGCTTCTACGTCGAGCTCGAGGATCAGTTCATCGAGGGCCTGGTCCCCGCCGGCGCGCTCGAGGACGACGTCTACTATTTCCGCAGCACTACGCAGGAGTGGATCGGCGAGCGCTCGAAACGCCGCTACCGCCTCGGCGAACGCGTCACCGTGCGCGTCGAGCGCATTGATCCCGTGCGCATGCAAATCCACTTCGCCCCCGTCGTGCCTCCCGCCAGCGGCAGATATAATCGTTCCCATGGTGGCGGAGCTTAGCCGCAGAGATTTCCTGCTCTCCGCGCTCGGCGGCGGCGCGGCGCTCGCGGCCCTCTCCCGCCGGCTCGAAACGGTTGAGGTCGCCTATGCCGGCTCCATGGCTTCGGTCATGTCCGGCGCCCTGCGCCAGGCGGCCTTGCAGAAAGGCTGGAACCTGCGTGGCCGCGCGCAGGGTGCGACCGCGCTCGCTTCCCTCATCGTCGGCGGCTCGCTGCATCCCGACGTATTCATCAGCATCACCGCCAGTCCCATGCAACGCGTCCGCCAGGCAGGCAGAGCCGATGGTGCCCTCCCCTTCGCCGCCACGGAGATGACGCTGGCCTACGCTCCGCAAGGCCGCTGGGCGCATCGGCTCCAGCACGAACCCTGGTGGGAGGTTCTGCAGCAACCGGGCTTCCGCTTCGGACGCAGCGATCCGCGCACCGATCCGCAGGGCCGCAACATTATATACACCTGCCTACTGGCCGAGGCCTACTACCATCAGCCCGGCGTGGCGCACCGCGTCCTGGGCGCCTGGATCAACCCCGCGCAGATCTTCGCCGAGAGCATGCTCGAGGCGCGGGTGCAGAGCGGCGAGCTGGACGCCACCGCCGCATACCGCTTCCAGCCCGCCGCCTACGGCTTAGCCGCGCTGCCCCTGCCCGCAACCATAAACCTGAAGTCGCTCCCGCCGTCGGCGGCACCGCTGCGTCTGACCTTCGGCCCGGAAAGCTACCACCCCGAGCCGCTGATCTTCTACGCCGCGGCGCTGCGCGAAGCGCCTCACCCCGCGGCCGCTCGCGCCTTCGTCGCCTGGCTCGGCACACCTGAGGCGCAGTCCATCTTGCGCGAGGCAGGCTATGGCGGCGTCTAGTCCATCCGCCGCCGTCTACGCCGGCGGCGCCGCGCCGCGCCGCTGGCGCTGGCCGGCGCGCGCAGCGGCGGTGATCTTTGCCGCCGTCCTGCTCTATCCGTTCACGGGTCTCGTGGCGCATGTCGGCCCTTGGCTTTGGACCGGCGCCGCCGGCGCCGACGCCCTCAGCTCCCTGCGCGTCTCGCTGCTGCTCACCGCTCTGGCGATGGTGGTCGTCGTGGCCGCCGGCACGCCGCTGGCCATCTACATCCGCCGCGCGACGCGCTGGGAGCGGTTGGCCTGGCAGGCCATGCTGCTCGTCTCCATGCTGCTGCCGGCGCTGGCGCTCGGCATCCTGCTCACGCTCTCGCTGCGGCCGGAAAGCGCGGTGGGCGCGCTGCTGTGGCGGCTGGGCTTGGCCACCAGCAACAGTGGAGCGGCCTTTGTCATCACCCAGGTCTACGTCAGCATCGGCTATTACGTGCTTGCGGCCGTGGCCGCCTTGGAGGCCGTACCCGCGGGCGTCGAAGACCAAGCCGCGCTGCTGGGCCTGCGGCCGCGCCAGGTGTTCGCGCGCGTGACGCTGCCGCTCGCGCTCTCCGGCTTCGTCGTCGCCTTGAGCCTGGCCTGGGCGCGCGCCATCGGCGAATTCGGCGCCGTGGTGGTGACGGCTTACTATCCGGCGGGCATGCCCGTCCAGCTTTGGATGGATCTGCAAAGCCGCGGCCTCGGCGCCGTGCTCCCGCTGCTCGTGCTCTTTCTTCTGGTCGCGCTGCCGCTGCCGCTGGCGGCTCATCTGGCGGCGAGGCGGCGCCATGCTTGACGTCGCCCTGAGCAAGCGGCGCGCCGGGTTCACCGTCGCCGCCGAATTCGCGCTCGCCGCCGGCGGTGCTCTGGCGTTGTTCGGCGCCACCGGCGCCGGCAAGAGCACGGTGCTGCACTGCATCGCCGGAATCGAGCCGCCCGACACGGGCCGCATCGTGATGGATGGCGAAACCTGGTTCCCGCCCCCGCTCCCGCTCTACCGCCGCCGCCTCGGCTACCTTGCGCAACGCGCCGATCTTTTCCCCCATCTCAGCGTCGCCGCCAACGTCACCTTCGGCCTGCCCCGCCGCGAGAGCCGCGCCGCTCTATCGCCCTGGCTCACCGAACTCCGTCGCCGGCTGGGTCTTGAAGCCTGTTGGGACGCGCCCGCGCGCGGCCTCTCCGGCGGCGAGGCCCGGCGCGTGGCGCTGGCCCGCATGCTGGCCCGGCGCCCGCCCCTGGTCCTGCTCGATGAGCCCTTCTCCGGCCTCGACCGCGCCACCGTACGCGACCTCGTGGCCGCGCTCAATGCCTGGCGCGACGAAATCGGCTTTGCCCTGCTCGTCGTGGATCACCAGGCCGAGGTGCTCGAAGCCCTCACCAGCGAAGTCATCTTCCTCCAGCGCGGCCAGGCAAGTCCGCCCGAAACCTGGGCCAGCCTCCGCCGCCGCGCCGATCCCGCCGCCCAGGAATTGCTGCCCGTTGGCTTGGCGCCGGAGATGACGGGGAGCCGACCAACGGGAGGCGTGGGGCGTAGCCCCAGCTAAAGGCGACGCGAGCCGCCGCTTCAGCCCCCGATGCGCACCATGGCCCGGCCCGGCTTTTGAAAGTCCGGCTCGCCGATGTGATGGCGCTCTTCCTTGTGCAGCACCGCACGCCGGACGAGCGTCGCCAGCTCCTCCTCGTCTCCCGCCGCCAGCGCCGGGCGCAGGTCCCA
>JBOGKL010000192.1:0-10711 GCA_050745525.1 Terriglobales bacterium
GATGCAAGCCCTACTGCGCCGACGCCGCAGGCACGACCTTGATCGGTGCGGCGAGGGTAAAGTTCAGCACCGTCTCGGCCGGCAGGTTCACCTCCGGCGGCTTGGTAAGCGCCTCCGCGGCCGTGCCCGCGCCCGCGCCGCTGGCCGCCCCGATGATGGCGCCTTTGCCGTGGCCGGCGAAGGCGCCGATCACGCCGCCGATGGCGGCCCCGATGCCGACGCGCTCGGTCGTCGTCTTCCCGCGCGAGCTCGACTCGCGCGCGATCTCGTTACTCGATAGATCGTAGGAAGCCCCGTCAAAGGTCAGCGCCGTCAGCCGCAGCACCAGCCGCGAGCGTCCCTTGAAGTGCCCGGCCGAATCCGCGGCCACAATGCGCCCGCTGACATGCGCTCCCTGCGGAATCGCAATCTGTCCATGGACGCGTACGGGCGTGGACAGCGTCCCATCCCAGTTGTCGCCAGTCTGGGCGTTGGCGGAGCTGAGCGGCTGATTCAGGCGCACGGCCAGCGCGAGTCCGGCATTCACCTCCACCGTTGCCGGTGCCCGAGGCGCCGCAGGTTTTGCTCGCGTCGCCGTTGGCGCAGCGGCGGGTGCGGCGGCTGCCGCGGTGCTCAGCGCCGGCGCTGTTGCTGTCGGCTGTGCTTGCGCCTTGGGGGTCGGGCTGGACTTGGACGAGCACCCCCCCAGGCCCAAAGCCAGGGCCGCGGCGGCGGCGATAATAGACAAACTTCGGCAGTTCATGCTTCCTCCTTGCGAATAAAATTCTCCGGGATGCGGCAGAATAGCTGGAATTGCGCCCCGCTCCCTGTGGGCTACCTTGACCATGTGCAAGTGTAATGCCAAACTGGGGCGCAGCAAGACTGCCAGACTGGTGCCCGGACCCTACGCCAATCTCATATCCCGCTGGGAGCAGCGGCTCAATAGCGTGGACCAGGACCGCCGCCTCACGCCTTTTGCCTGGGGCGGAGAATGGCTGCGGCGCACCCCCATGAACGGCGTCCGGGAATGGCCCGAGCTGGCGCCCGCGTCTGACGTCCTCCCCTCGCTGCGCGTCTGGAACCAGCGCGTCCTGGAAGCCAGCGAGGCCTTTTTCACCTACGATCCGGTCGCCGACTATCGCCTCGACGCGGGTCCTGACGGGGCCACGCTGCGCTTTTCTTCCCCCGTGGCCACGCCTTGGCCGGAAAACCAAACCGTCTACGGCCGCTGGTTTCCCGCTCCCGGCCGCAAGCGCGCCGTGGTGGTGGTCGCGCAATGGAACGCCGACGCGGGCAGTCATATCGGCCTAAGCCGCATCCTGCAGCGCGCCGGCCTCAGCGCTCTGCGCGTGAGCATGCCCTACCATGACCGCCGCATGCCCGCCGAACTCAGGCGCGCCGAGTACGCCGTGGACTCGAACATCGGGCGCACCATTCACGCCGCCCGGCAAGCCGTATGCGACATCCGCGCCAGCCTTGACTGGCTCGCCGGCGAAGGCTACGAATCCCTGGGCATCCTGGGCACCAGCCTCGGTTCTTGCTACGCGCTGCTGGCCAGCGCGCACGATCCTCGTCTGCGCGTGAACGTCTTCAACCATATCTCGCAGTATTTCGGCGATGTGGTCTGGACCGGCCTCGCCACCAGCCACGTGCGCCGGAGTCTGGACCCTTACCTCGATCAGGATCAGTTGCGCGAGGCTTGGCGCACCATCAGCCCGGCCAGCTATCTGGAGCAATTTGCCGCCATGAGCGCGCGCGCCCCCAAGATCAGCCTGCTGCTGTGGGCGCGCTACGATCCTTGCTTTCTGCCCGCCTTCTCGCGCCAGGTGGTGGCCAGCTTCGATCGCCTGCAGCTAAAGCATCAAGCGCGCTGTCTGCCTTGCGGCCACTATACGATCGGCCGCTTTCCCTTTAAGTACGCCGACGCCTGGCTGATGACGCGCTTCCTGCGCCGGCATTTGTGATGCTGGCTATAATACCGGGATGACGCCAGAAGCTCCGCTGGCCAGCCGCGCCGCCGCGGGCGATAAAAGATCGTCGTCGTTCACGCGCCTGTTCTCCGTCTTCTCCTCTCCCGGCGCCACGTTTTCCGAGCTGGCCCGCGATCCACACTTTATCCTCTGTTGGTGCGTGCAGGTTGTGGTGTCGCTGCTGGTCGGCTTCACCATGCTCCATCGTGTCGGCGTCTACGCGCTCGCGCGCCAGGCGCTGGCGCAGCGTGGGGCCACGCAAGCGCTCTCGGGAGTGCAGCTCCAGCATGCGCTGGCGGCGGCGGCCATCGGCATGCGTTTCACCTACTACTTAGCGCCCATCGGCACCATCGTGGTTTCGTTGATCATGGCCGGCATCTTCCTGGGCCTGGTTAACTTCGTGCTCGGCTACGAGGCAAACTACAAACAATCCGTGGCCGTCGTCAGCTACGCCTATTTGGTGCAGACACTCTACTGGCTGCTGACCATCGTGGTGCTGTGGCTCATGGCGAATCCTGCGAGCGTCACGTTTACCAATCCCATCGGCACCAACCTCGGCTTCTTCCTCGACAAAAACGCCACCTCGCCGTTCCTCTACGCGCTGGCGACGCACATGGACGTGTTCGCCATTTGGACCGTAATCCTGCTCGGCATCGGCCTATCCAAGCTCGGCGGCAAAAAAGGCAAGGTCTCCGCCGCTCTCGGCGGCGTGGTCGTCCTCTGGCTGCTTTACATCTTCGTTTCCTCCGGTGTCGTGGCGCTCTTTGCCTGAGTGCTCATTCCGGTTCGAGCTTCTGCACGGCGGTGCGCCCGGGCCGCGGCGCGGGCGTGTGCACACCGCCCACGGCACCTTCGAGACCCCCTGCTTCATGCCCGTGGGCACGCGCGCTACGGTCAAGGCCATCCCCCAGGAAGATCTCGAAGCGCTGGGCGCGGAAATCATCCTCGCCAACACCTACCATCTGTTTTTGCGTCCGGGCCACGAACGCATCCGCGCCTTGGGCGGCCTGCACGCCTTCGCTTCCTGGCCGCACCCGATCCTGACCGATAGCGGCGGCTTCCAGGTCTTCAGCCTGGGAGCCAAGGCGAGGGCAGGCCGCGGTCCGCTCACCCGCATCCGCGAAGAGGGCGTCGAGTTCCGCTCGCACCTCGATGGCAGCGCCCACCTGCTCACCCCCAAAGTGGCGATGGAGGTGCAGGCGGCGCTCGGCTCCGACATCCGCATGGCCTTCGATGACTGCACGCCTTATCCGGCCACACCCGAGCAGGCGCGCACCTCGCTCGAACGCACCCTGCGCTGGGCCGAACGCAGCCGCACCGCTTGGCAAGAGGGTGCCGCGCAGGGAGCCCCCCTGGGAGCCCCCCAGGGAGCAATGTTCGGCATCGTCCAGGGCGGCATGCATCCCGAGTTGCGCCGCGAAGCCGCCCAGCGTCTGGTCGCCTTGGATCTGCCCGGCTACGCCATCGGCGGCGTCTCGGTGGGCGAGCCGCGCGAGCTCAGCGAAGCCGCCGTGGCCGCCGCGCTCGAGCATTTGCCCGCCGATCGCCCCCGCTATCTCATGGGCGTGGGCACGCCCGAGGAACTGCGCCGCTACGTCGCCATGGGCGTGGACATGTTCGATTGCGTGCTCCCCACGCGTTGCGCCCGCAACGGCCTGGCCTTCACCAGCGCCGGCCGCGTTGTCATTCGCAACGCCCGCTACGCCGACGATCCCTCGCCGCTGGACCCCCTCTGCCACTGCCGCACCTGTCGCCGCTACTCGCGCGCCTACCTCCGGCACCTGGAACAATCAGGGGAAATGCTGTCCAGCATGCTGCTCACCCATCACAATCTCCACTACTACCTGGAGACCATGCGCCAACTCCGCCTCGCGCCCGCCGCCTCGCCCCTGCGCGCAGCTTGACACCATGCGGCAACTTCGTCATGCTATCCAACTTGGGGAAGTGTGCCTGCCCGGTAGCAACCCTGAACGATAGGAGTTGAATCTAAGCGTGCCCATTGCGTGGATCAGTGCGGGAGTGCCTACCCTTCTGACGGGTATGTGGGCCCAGACCTCGGCCGCCGGCGGCGGCGGGGTGGGCCTGCTGCTGATCCTGGCCGTCTTCGCCATCTTTTACTTCCTGCTGATCATGCCGGTGCAGCGGAGGCAGAAGAAGGTCCAGAAAATGCACCGCGAACTCAAGACCGGTGATCGCGTCATCACCTCGGGCGGCATTCGCGGCACCATCATCAGCCTCAAGGACGACACCCTGCAGTTGCGCTGCGCCCCCGACCAACTCAAACTCGAGTTCGTGCGCTCGGCCGTGGCCCAGGTGCTAACCGAGGAACAGCAGAGCGGCAATCGCGGCGGAGCCAAGGCCTAGGAACATGAAGCGCAATCTACTGTGGAAGTCCGTTTTTATCGTGGTCGTGGTCGTGATCTGTATTCTGGCCATCACCGGCATCCCCAATGGCGTGAGCTGGGCGGCGTGGAAAAAATCCGCCCTCAGCCGCGTGCATCTGGGGCTGGATTTGCAGGGCGGCACCCACCTGATTCTGCAGGTGCACGCCGATGACGCCGTGCGCGCGGAAACGGCGGCGGCCATGCAGCGCCTGCGCGCCGATCTGACCGCCAAGGGCATCAGCTTTGTCTCGCTGCTGCAGCCCAACCCGCAAGGCCAGCCGCAGCGCATCGAGATTACCGGCCTCGATGAAAAGCGCGCCGGCGACTTTAACACCGACGTGCAGAACGACCTGGGCAACGAATACACCCTCACCCAACTCGGCCCCGGCACCTACGCCATGGACTTGACCCCGGCCGTCGCCGCCCAGATTCGCAGCCGCGCCCTCACCCAGTCTATCGAGACCATCAGCAACCGTATTGACCAGTTGGGCGTCACCCAGCCCACCGTGCAGCAGCACGGCTTGGGCGCCTACCAGATCCTGGTCCAGCTTCCCGGCATCACCGATTCGGCCCGCGTCAAGCAGGTCATGCAGGAAACCGCCCAATTGCAGTTCCGCCTGGGCATGGCCGGACCTTTCAGCAGCGCCGCGCAGGCGCGCGCCCAGTACGGCGGCATTCTGCCGGAAAACGCCCAGATCGTGCCCGGCAAGAACATCGGTGGCGGCGCCTCCAGCACCACCGGCGGAGAATGGTACGTCGTCTCGCGCTCCTCGGTGGTCAGCGGCAGCGACCTGCGCGATGCCCAGGCCAGCGTGGATAATCAGGGCCGCACGGACGTGAACTTCACCCTCACCACCGCCGCCGGCCGCCGCTTTGGCACCTTCACCGCCGCCCACATCAACCAGCCTCTGGCCGTGGTGCTCGACGACAAGGTCCAGGAATACGCCACCATCCAGCAGCGCATTGACGATCAGGGGCAGATCACCGGCGCCTTCACCCAACAGCAGGCCGCCGACCTCGCTCTCATCCTGCGCTCCGGCGCGCTCCCGGCCACCATCACCTATCTCGAGGACGAGGCCGTCGGGCCCTCTCTCGGCGCCGACTCCATCCGCGAAGGGGTGCTGGCCGCCGTTGTCGGTTTCCTGCTCGTCGCCGGCTTCATGCTGGTTTACTATCACGGCGCCGGCATCAACGCCGTCGTCGCCCTGGTGCTGAACCTGGTGATCCTGATGGCCTTCATGGCCGTGGCCAACGCCACCCTCACTCTGCCCGGTATCGCAGGCATCATCTTGACCATCGGTATGGCCGTGGACGCCAACGTGCTGATTTTCGAGCGAATACGCGAGGAAATCCGGCATGGGAAAAGCATCCCCGCGTCTGTGGACATTGGCTTCCGCCAGGCCTTCATTACGATTTTGGATACGCACGTGACGACCATCGTCAGTGCCATCTTTCTATTCTTGTTCGGCACGGGGCCGATTAAGGGCTTCGCGATCACGCTGATCGCCGGGTTGCTGGCCAACCTGTTTACCGCTGTCTACATTTCGCGGGTCATTTTCGATTACGTGCTCCAGCGCCAGCAGGGAGTGCGGGGAGCCAGGCTCAGTATCGGATGAAGCGGCGCCAAGCGGCCGGACGGGGAACAATTTACCCGACTTCGGGGTCAATACGGTGGAGGGCAACCCACCAGCCCGAAGCCGGACTAAGGGCTGGGAATGGAATTTTTTCGCGAAACTGACATCAATTTTTTGGGGTGGAAGTGGTATTTCCTCACCGTCACCATGATCCTGTTTGCGATCGGCATGGCGGCGCTGGCGATTCACCGTGGACCCGTGATGGGGACCGATTTTACCGGCGGCACTGAAATGGACGTGAAGTTCAATCAAACCGTGCCTACCGCCAAGATTCGCAACGCCTTGGGCGCGGCCAAGCTGGGCCAGGTGAGCATCGAGCCGGTGGGTCCCAAGAGCTCGAATGAAATCCTGATCTCCTCGCCTCTGTCCACGCTCAACCAGGCCGACCTGGAAAAGAGCAAGAACGATATCCTCAACGTGCTCTACTCCGCCATGGGGGTCTCGACCGCCGGCAAGCAGGACCTGAACAACCTGGGCGTGTCCTCGTTCACCGCCTGGCTCATGCAGAAGGATCCTTTCGGCTACATCGGGTTGGGGGAGCAAGCCGCCCAGACTCGCTACCAAGCCCTCGCCGAGCAACTGCTGCAAGTCCGCCGCGACAAGCAGGATCAGGGCATGTTCCCCAGCTTCCAGGCGCTGGCGGCCGCGCCCGGCAGCGCGCAGATGGCGCAAGCGGCCAGCCAGGATTTCTTCCTGGCTCCGTTTACCGTGCGCTCGACCAGCATCATCGGCCCGCAAGTGGGGTCGCAATTGCGCGGCCAGGCCTTGCGCGCGGTGCTTTATTCTCTGCTGGCGATGCTAATTTATATTGCATTCCGCTTCGAGTTCATTTATGGTTTGGCGGCAGTAGTAGCTGTGTTCCATGATGTGCTGATCACCCTCGGTATGTTTGCTCTGGTGCGGCTGCCGATTGATCTCACCGTAGTGGCGGCGTTTCTGACGCTGATCGGCTACTCGATGAACGACACGATCGTTGTCTTTGACCGCGTACGGGAGAATCTGCCCATCATGCGTCGGGACAAGTTGCCGTTCGTGGTGAACCGCAGCATCAACCAGACGCTGAGTCGGACGGTGCTGACGTCGGGGTTGACGTTCCTTTCCGTGCTCTCGCTGCTGGTGTTGGGAGGGCAGGCGCTACGGGGATTCAGCTTCTGCATGACGTTCGGGATTTGCGTGGGCACCTACTCCTCCATTGCGGTGGCGGCGCCCATGATGGTGGCTTATATTGAGTGGCGTAACCAGAGGCAGCGCCCGCAGCGGGCCGCGGCCCCGCGCAACGCGGCATCGCTGCCCGGGCGCAAGCTGGAACGGGTGGGGCGTAGCTAGCAACGAATGGGCCCCCGGCACGCCGGCGCGCTGGGGGGAGAACAGGGGGAGAGTCCATGTTTGAACAGAGCTTGGTCGAGAGCACGCGCAAAATGGGCACGCGCAAGCCGATGACGATGCTGCTGTCGTTGGCGGTGCAGCTGGTGGTGATCTTCGTGGTCGCGATCGTTCCGTTGATCTACTACAACGTGTTGCCGGCCGCCTCGATGACGGCGTTCTTGAGCGCGCCGCCGCCGCCACCACCGCCGCCGCCGCCGCCGCCGCCGATGCCCAAAATCGTCGTGCACCGGCTGGTGAGCGTCGTCAACGCCAGCAACCAGCTCATCGCGCCGCGCGCGATTCCCAACAACATCGCTCACATTGTGGATACGGCGCCTCCGCCCCCAGTCACGTCGTCGGAAATGTCCGGCCCGCCAGTCGGGGCTCTCAGCGGTTTGATTAAGACCGCGCCTCCGCCGCCTCCGCCTCCGGCCAAGCCGATTCCCGTGGGCGGCGACGTCGTGGCGGCCTTGTGTATCAGTTGTCCGTCGCCGGTCTATCCCTCCATTGCCCGCCAGGCGCACATTCAGGGCTCGGTGGTGCTGCAGGCGATTATCGGCACGGACGGCCGTGTGAAGACGTTGACGGTCCTCAGCGGCAACGCCATGCTGGTGGGCGCGGCCAAAAACGCAGTCGAAGAGTGGCGCTACCATCCGCTGACCTTGAACGGTCAGGCCATGGAGATCAACACCACCATTACCGTGAATTTCAGCCTCGGCGGCTAGGAATTTCAATTCCGCGCCGGCCGTTTCCAGTGTGGCAAATCGCAGTTTGAGTTGGGCAAGGCCATAAAATTACAAACAGTCCGAAAGGAAAACGACTCTCATGTTTTACGCAATGTTCATGTGGCTGCAGCAGAGCGGGGGATTGCAAACCGGGGCGCTGGGCATGTGGCGCACCATGGGTTGGCCGGCGCGCGTCGTCGTCATCGTGCTCTTCATCATGTCGGTCGCCTCGATCGCCGTCATGGTGGATCGCTGGATTCGCTTTGATAGCGCGCGCAAGGAATCGCGCATCTTCGCGCCCAAAGTCGCCGGCGCGCTCAAACAAGGACGTCTCGATGAGGCCATCAAGGTCGCTGAGGTTCACAAGAAGAGCCACCTGGCCAAGGTGGTCAGTGCCGGCCTGGGCGAGTTCCAGGCGCACCAAGGCACCAAGGACATCAGCGGCGATGAGATTGAAGCCTCGCAGCGCGCGCTGGCCCGCTCGCAGGCGATCGAGCACAACGAGCTGAAACGTGGTCTGGCCATGCTGGCCACCGTCGGCGCCACGGCGCCGTTCGTGGGTCTGTTCGGCACCGTGCTCGGCATCATTGACGCCTTCACCAGCATCAGCGTGCAAAAGACCACCGGTCTGAGTGCGGTCGCGGGCGGAATTTCCGAAGCCCTCGTCACCACCGCCGTCGGTCTGTTCGTCGCCATCCCCGCCGTCTGGGCCTACAACTACTTCAGCGGCAAGGTGGACGGCTTCGACATCGAAATGGATAACTCCGGCAGCGAACTGATCGACTACTTCCTGAAGCAGGTCGGCCGCCAGACGGCCAGCAAGTAGCCACACTCCGGCCCTTGCGGGCCGGGAAGGGAAGGAGGATACAGGCATGGCATGGAAACGCGTCGAACAGGCTGTGGCCGGGGACATCAACGTCACCCCGCTCTGCGACGTGATGTTGGTGCTGCTGATCATCTTCATGGTCATCACCCCGATGATGCAGCACGGCGTCGAGGTGCAGTTGGCCAAGGCCGTCAACCCGCAGATGCTGAAAAATGCGGATAAAGACAACGCCGTGATTGTGGCCATCAGCCACGACGGCCACGTCTTCCTGGGCAACAACGAGATCGCAACGGCCGATCTGACCACGCAGGTGCAGCAAGACCTGCAGAATCAGCTCACTAAGATGGTCTACGTCAAGGCCGACCAGGACGCCCAATTCATAGTGGTCGCGAACGTGGTGGATGCCATCCGCAGTGCCGGCGTGGAGAACATCGCGCTGGAAACGCAAAAGGTGGACAAGGCCAATCTGCCGCCCAGTGTACTGGCGCAGTAGGAAAGGATAACGATATGTCGATGTCGGTGGGGGGCCATAAGGGCGGACCCTCAAGTGAAATCAACATCACTCCCTTGATTGACGTCATGCTCGTGCTGATCATCATCTTCATGGTGATCCAGCCGTTGCACCCGAGCGGGCTGAAAGCGCTCGTGCCTCAGCCCAATAAAACCAAGCAGCCCAAGACCAGCGAACGGACCATCGTGGTGCAGGTGCTCGATCACGGCGTGCTCAAAATCAACCAGACGCCGGTCACTTGGGCCACCTTGGGCTCCGCGCTGGCCGATATCTACAAGACACGCGCGCAGAAGGTGATGTTCGTCAGGGGCGATAACGATATTCCGTTCGCCCTCATCGCCCACGTGATTGACATCACCAAGGGGGTGGACCCGTCCATCATGGTGGGTATACTCACACCCAAGATGGAAGCCGGACAATAACAGGAGAGCCAGGTCCATGAAAAAACCCTTCGCCCTTTCCCTGGTGATCGCCCTGGCCGGCCTGCTGCTGGCCGCTACCGGCTGCCAAAAGCTGGAAGCGCGCGATCAACTCAACCGCGGTGTGGCCGCCTTCAAGGCCGCGCAATTCAACTCCGCCATCACCCACTTTCAGGATGCCATCAAGCTCGATCCCACGCTGGTGAACGCCAAGCTCTACCTGGCCACCGCCTACCAGTCGCAGTTCGTGCCCGGTTCGCCCGCGCCCGACAACATGCAACTGGCCAGCGATGCCTTGAACGCTTACCAGACCGTGCTCGATCAGAATCCCAACGACGCCAATGCCGTGGCCGGCATTGCCCGCCTCGACTACGACATGGGCAATCTCGAGCAGGCGCGCAAGTACTACAACATGTCGCTGCGCTTGGAACCCAAGGATCCAACCGCCTATTACACCATCGGCGCCATTGACTACCAGGAAACCAACCCCAGCATCCTGCTGCAGCGCAAAACCCAGGGCATTACCGATCTGAACGCGCCCCTGATCGGCAAGAAAGCCACGCGCAAGGATCGCGAGGCCTGCCAGAGCCTGGCGCAGCAGGACACCGACAGGATCGACGCCGGCATTCAGCAGTTGAAGACCGCGCTGGAATTGCGCCCCGGTTACGCCGATGCCATGACCTACCTGAACCTGCTCTACCGCGAAAAAGCGGATCTGACTTGTGGCAACGAGCCGGAGCGTCAGGCCAACCTGGCCATTGCCAACAACTACGTGTCGCAAGCGCTGGCGACACGCAAGGCGCAGGTCGCGGCCGCCAACAAGGCGGCCAGTGGCGGTCAAAGCTCGCCGCAATAGCCACCCAACTGCGTATCCGATTTGCCACTCTTACCCCGGGGC
>JBOGKL010000193.1:0-7885 GCA_050745525.1 Terriglobales bacterium
GATCGTGGGCGGCCTCCACGATCTCCTCGTCGGGGCGGCCGATGCGGACGATCGCCTGCGGTTCGCAGCAGCTTTCTGTGCCCGCCGGAATCAAAGCCCGCAGCCGCCTCTCTGTGCGCTCGACCTCGCCGGTGCAGGGCGCTGGCTCGCCTTCCGGAAGCGACAGCACGTGGAGCAGATCCACCCGCGCCTGCACCTCCCGCGCCAGGGAGAAGGCAAAGCCGGTGGCGTGGGCTTCTGCCGGCCCAAAGTCGGTCGCGATCAGCAGCCTCCGCGGCATCCGCCCCGGAGCAGGCGGGAGAGAGCTAGGGCCAAGCATCAACACCGGGCAAGACACGGACCGGAACACGTGTTCCGCGGTTGAACCCAGTAGCGCTTTGGCCAGCCCCTTGCCGGCTGTGCTTGCCAGAACCACCAGGTCTATGTTCTCGCTGCGCATCAACGGGCTCAGGCCGTCGCCAATCTCGCCCGGTTCGAGATAAGTCGCATGCCGAATGCCCGCCAGCACCGGGGCGGCATCGAGCGCCGCCAGCCCGGTGCGGCTTTCTTCCCAAACCCGCTCCATGACAGGACCGTAGGCTTCCCAGGCCATGGCGTAGCTCGAGGGGCGGATAAAGTGGGCGACGTGGATCATCGCCCCCCACTGCTGCGCCCACTGGGCGGCGAACGCCAGCGCGATCTCTGAGCGCTGCGAGAAATCCGTCAGCACCAGGATGTTCTTGATCGCCACCCGGTGCGTGCTTTCCTGCGCTTGCAATTCGCTATTCATGGTCTCTCTCCGCTTTCACCTCAGTACAAGCAAGCTGTGGACCATTGCCAACGTAGGCCGGACCTGCGGATCACCGGGCCTCGCGTTGCGTGTTTTGGCGCAGTCTTGAGGATTTTCTCGCAGCCGCCCAGGGCCGGCGAGCGTATGCGCAGCGATTAGGCTTGTCTCCCGGCTGGCACCTTACGTGCTTGCACTAGGGCAGGAGGAACCACGATGACGAGCGCGAGATGGCAGTCTACCGGGAAGTGGATTCACGGCTGCGGCTGGCTGCTGCTGCTGACGTTCGTGTTGTGGGCTCCAGCGCTCCGGGCACAGCACGCGCACGCGGCAGCGTACACCGGCTCGACGATCGTGCGTAACCCGAGCGACCTGCCCGCGCCCCTGGCGGAGCAGCCGCTCGCCAATCTTCCTCCGCATAATGTGGTGCGCGTGCTCCTCACGGCGCAGGAAGTGACTGCGCTACTGGACCCGGCAACCGGCGTGTCCTATCACTACTGGACGTTCAACGGCAAGGTGCCGGGGCCGTTCGTGCGGGTGCGGGTGGGCGATACCGTGATCGTGACTTTGCGTAACAATGCCGATGACCGCATGGCACACTCGGTGGATTTTCACGCCTCCATTGGTCCCGGTGGCGGCGCCGCCATGATGCAGGTGCCTCCCGGCCAGGAGCGCACGTTCAGCTTTGTCGCCACAACGCCAGGCTTGTTCGTGTATCACTGCGGCACGCCCATGGTGGCCGAGCACATCGCCAACGGCATGTACGGGCTGATTCTGGTCGAGCCCCGGGGCGGCCTGCCGCATGTGGACCACGAGTACTACATCATGCAGGGGGAAATCTACACCTCTGGACCCGGCAAGCGCGGCCAGACCCTGAGCTTCGATGAGAAAACCATGATGGCGGAAAGGCCGCAATACTTCGTCTTCAATGGCGCGGTGGATTCCTTGACCAAGCAGTACCCTATGCACGCTTCGGTGGGCCAGACGGTGCGCATCTTCTTCGGCAATGCCGGACCCAATGACACTTCCTCGCCGCACTTGATTGGCGAAATCTTCTCCCGCGACTACGCCTTCGGATCGCTCCTCTCGCCGCCGCTGCTGGGGGTGCAGACGGCCACCGTGCCTCCCGGCGACGCCGCCATCTTCGAGGTGAAGGTGCGCATGCCCGGCCAGTTTGTCTTTGTGGATCACGCCATGGCGCGCATGGAACAGGGCCTGGTCGCCGACCTGGACGTCACGGGCCGGGATGTGGCCGAGCTGATGCGTCCGGGATCGTCCGATCGGAGCGGCCCGATTCCTCCGCTGGCCATGACCGCGGAGGATTCCGCCGAGGCCCTGCTGGCCGATGTGTCAGCGACACCGGAGCCCGCGCCGACGGCAGAGCCGGTCGAGCTGCGCGCCGTGGCGACGACAACCGTGACCATGACCGACTCCTCCTTCGTTCCCCCGGTGATCACGATAACGGCCGGCCAGGCGGTGACGTGGTCTAACACCTCCTCTGCCCTCCACACCGTGGTTGACGATTCGACCCGGGCTCTGAACCCCGGAGATGTGGCGCTGCCCATTGGGGCGGATGCGTTTGCCTCGCCGTTCCTGCTGTCCGGCCAGACCTATACCCACGTTTTCACGACGCCGGGCGTCTACCGCTACGTCTGCACGCAGCACGAACACAACGGCATGATCGGCACGGTGATCGTCAACCCGGCCGGCCGCCGCGTCGCCAGCACGACGCATCGGCGGCCGTGAATCGTGACCGGGCTGGGGGACCCCCGGACCCCAGCCCGGTCGGGGGCGCCCGGACGCCGCGGGTGAGGCACAATGGGGGCTACAGGTCACCGATTCCCATGGCATCCTCGAACACCGACGTCGCCGCCCGGCAAATCCAGGATGCGGCGCTGCGCGAGAGTGAAGCCAAATTCCGCATCCTTATGGAAAGCGCGCCCGACCCCATGCTCGTATTCAACGCGGAGGGCAGAATTACCCTCGCCAACCGCCGGGCGGATGAGGTGTTCGGCACCTCACCCGGCGGGATCGAGGGCACCCAGGTCGAGGCTCTGATGCCGGAGCGCTTTCGCGCCGCCCATCGCGAGCACCGCGGCGCCTACGCCCTGCAGCCGCGCACCCGGGCCATGGGCGCCGGCCTGGAGCTGTTCGCCCTGCGTCAGGACGGCTCGGAATTTCCCGTCGAGATCAGCCTGAGCCCCATGCGATTGGGGGCCGAGGTGCTGGTCATCGCCTCCATTCGCGACATCAGCGAGCGCAAGCGTACGGAAGCCAATGCCCGGCGGCTGCAGGAGCTGGAGTTGCTGCAGTCCGAACACATGGCCACCCTCGGCGAGCTCGCCGCCGGACTGGCGCACGAAATCAAGAACCCGCTGGCCGGTATCGCCGCCGCGTTGGAGATTCTGGCGGGCGAATTCGGCGGCCAGGCGGAGGTGATGGACGAGGTGCGCCGGCAGGTCATCCGCATTCGCGGCATCGTGAACGAGCTGCTCGAGTATGCCCGTCCCCGCCCGTTGCGCATGGATCTCGGCAACCTGAACCATTCCGTGGCGCGGGCGGTGCCTATGGCCGCGGCCAACGCCCGGCAGCGGCACGTCCGGGTGCAGGTGATTCCTTCGCCCATTCCTGACCTGCCGCATGATTCCGAGCAGATCGTTCGCCTGGTTTCGAATCTGGTCCTGAACGCCATCCAGGCCGTGGCTGAGAACACCGGCGAGGTGCAGGTGCGCACGTCGGTGGCCGGCGCCATGGCCCTCATCCAGGTTCAGGACAACGGCGGCGGCATTCCTGAGTCCAATCGCGAGGCCATTTTTCGCCCCTTCTTCACCACGCGCGGCGATGGCAACGGCCTGGGACTGCCGCTGTGCCGGCGCATCGCGCAGATGCACGGGGGCCGCATCGAACTGGAAAGCCGGATGGGACAGGGCAGCACCTTCAGCGTGTACTTGCCGCTGACCACCGCCTCGGGGACGCCATGAGCGCGCGCATCCTGATCGTGGACGACGAAAAACTCCTGCGCTGGGCGCTGGCGCGCAAGTGCGGCGAGTGGGGCTACGAAACCACGCAGGCGGAAAATTGTGCGCAGACGCTGGAGCAGTTCCGCACCAGCGCGCCCGACCTGGTGCTGCTCGATATCCGGCTACCTGACGGCAACGGCGTCGAGCTGCTGCGCGAGCTGCGCGGCATGGCCGCCAACTGTGCCTTCATCCTCATCACCGCCGATCCCCAGCTGGACGATGTCAAAACCGCCTTGCGACTCGGAGCCTATGACTACCTCTCCAAGCCGGTGAATTTCGACGAGCTGCAGATCACCGTCGCCAATGCGCTCGTGACCACTCAGCTCCGCGACGAAGTGGCGACGCTGCGCGATCAGGTGCGCCGTGCGCGCCCGCCGGCGCAGATCGTGGGCCACTCCGAGGTCATGCGCAAATTGATGGACTTCGTGCATCGGGTGGCTTCCAGCCCCGCTACGGCGGTGTTGCTGCAGGGCGAGAGCGGCACCGGCAAGGATCTGATCGCCCAGATTCTGCACCAGGAATCGTCCCGCGCCGGCGGTCCCTACGTGACCGTCAACTGCTCCGCCATCCCCGAAACGCTCATGGAAGCGGAGCTGTTCGGCCACGAGAAGGGGGCCTTCACCGATGCCAAAGCGCTGAAGAAAGGCCTGTTTGAAGTCGCCAGCGGCGGGGCCCTCTTCCTCGATGAAATCGGCGAGATGCCGCTGCCGCTGCAAAGCAAACTGCTGCGCGCGCTCGAGGACCAGCGCGTGCGCCGCATCGGCGGCCTGCGCGATATCAGCGTGGACGTCCGGATTGTGGCGGCCTCCAATCGCAACCTGGAAGATGAGGTGAACGGGCGGCGCTTCCGGCAGGACTTGTTCTACCGGCTCAGCGTGGTTCCCATCTTCATTCCGCCGCTACGCCACCGCAAGGAGGACATCCCCGCCCTGGCGTCGTTTTTCATCGAGCACTTCAACCGCCGCTTTAGCCGCCACGTCCAGGGCCTGAGTCCGGAAGCGGAGCGGCAGATGATGGACTACGCGTGGCCGGGCAATGTCCGCGAGCTCAAAAACGCCATCCAGCGTGCCCTGATCCTGGAGGATGGCCCGCACATCCGGCCCGCCGCGCTGCCCTTCGCCGCCGAAGGCGGCCTCTTCGCTTCCTCCGCCGCCTTCCCCGACCAGCAGGATACTCCGGACAACGGCTGGCGCGAGATGGGCAACGGCCGCCGCGTCCCGCTCCTGACGATCCCTGCCGCCGGAACCTCGTTGGCGGAGATCGAAAAGCTGCTGATCGCCGAGGCCTTGCGCACGAGCAACGGCAACCAGTCGCAGGCCGCACGCCTGCTCGACATCAGCCGCGACGCGCTGCGCTACTCGATGAAGAAGTTCGACCTGCCGTGACGCGCTGAGCGGCCGGCATCATCCCCGCCGGTTGACATTCCATGCCCGGCGGCGTATAGGTAGAACATCGAGGTATACGCGTGGTCCACGACAAGGCGGAAGTGCTCAAGGGCACGCTCGACATGCTCATTCTCACCGTGGCGGCGCTGGGGCCGCAGCACGGCTACGGCATCGCCCAGCGCCTGCAACAAATGTCGCGGGATTTCTTTCAGCTCCCGCAGGGCTCCCTCTACCCGGCTCTGCACCGCCTCGAAGACCGGGGGCTGCTGCAGTCGGAATGGAAGATGACCGAGACCGGGCGCGAAGGCAAGTTCTACGCGCTCACCGGCAAGGGGCGCCGGCAACTGCAAGCCGAGGTGCGGAACTGGGAGCGGATGACCGGGGCGGTCGCGCTCGTGTTGCGCGGCGCGCAATAGGAGACTCGCATGCGCTGGCAGCAACGTTTCCTCCGCAGGCGTCGCACCGAAAGGCAACTGGACGCCGAGCTCCGCTTCCACTGGGAGCGCCAGTATGCCGCCCACGTCGCGGCGGGCCTGTCGCCGGAAGAGGCGGCCCGGCGCACGCGGCTCGAATTTGGAGGCCTGGACCAGGTGAAGGAACAATGCCGCGATGTGGGCGACGCGCGCTGGCTCGAAGCGCTGTGGCAGGACGTGCGCTACGGCCTGCGGCAGTTGGGCCGCAATGCGGCCTTTACGGCGGTGGCGGTGTTCGTGTTGGGCGTGGGCATATGCGCCGCCTTGGCCTTATTCGCCTTTGCCGACGCGGCTTTGCTCCAGCCGCTGCCCTACGCGCAGCCCAGCCGTCTGGTGGAGGTGACGGAAACCGTCCGCGGCCTGGGCGCCGTCAATCTCTCCTACCCCGATTTTCAGGATTGGAAACGGATCAACCGCGTCTTCAGCTCGATGGCGGTATGGGTCCAGGCGGGGTTTCTGCTCGGCTCGGCTGACGGCGCGCAGCCGGAGCCGGCAGCGCGCGTCAGCGTGGGATTTTTCCGCACCTTGGGCGTGCAGCCGCTGCTGGGCCGCGGCTTCCTCACCGGCGAGGATTTGCCCGGGGCTCCGCACACGGTCCTGCTGTCGTACGGCGCCTGGCAGAAATGGTTCGGCGGGAGCAAGAGCGTCGTGGGCCGCACGGCCGAGCTCAGCGGCAATCCCTACACCATCATCGGCGTGCTGCCCCGCTCGTTTCAATTCGCTCCCACCGGCGGAGCGAAATTCTGGATCGCGCTGCAACCGGACAACTCCTGCGAGCAGCGGCGAAGCTGCCACGACCTGATCGGCATCGCGCGCCTGAAAGACGGCATCACGGTTGCGGCGGCGCTGGCCGACGTGCAGTCCATCGCCGCGGAGCTCACGAGGCGATATCCGGATTCCAACCGCGGCCAGGGCGGCATCGTCCTGCCGCTGACCAAGGAAATCGTCGGGGCGATCCGCCCGGTGCTGTGGACCTTGCTGGGCGCCGCGGTGCTGCTGCTGCTGATCGCCTGCATCAACGTGGCCTGCATGCTGCTGGTCCGCTCCGAGTCGCGGCGGCGCGAGATCGCGGTGCGCGGCGCGCTGGGCGCTTCGCGCGGGCGCCTGGCACGTCAGTTTGCCACCGAGGGCCTGCTGCTGGTGGCGGCGGGGATGGGCGTGGGCTTGGGCGCGGCCGCGGCGGCGATGCCGCTGCTGCTGCACCTTATTCCCGCCCCCATGCGGCCCGGCATGCCCTTTCTGGATCACGTCAGCCTGAATCCGCCCACCCTCGCGTTCGCCGCAGCCATCGCCGTGTTCGCGGCCGTCCTTTTTGCCGTGATTCCCCTTTGCCGTCTGCCCCGCGTGCGCGAAGGGTTAGCCGCTTCCTCCCGCAGCTCGGCGGGCGTGGTCTGGCGCCGGCTGGGAGCCAATCTGGTGGTGGCGGAATTGGCCGTGGCCGTGGTGCTGCTGGTGGGCGCCGGCCTGCTCGGCACCAGCCTCTACCGCCTGCTGCGCGTCCAATTGGGTTTTCAGGCCGATCACCTTGCGTTGATGGAAGTGTCCGCGCCCGGCTCAAGCAACGGCACCGATGCCCGGGAGATTGCGCTGGGGCGGAAACTGCAGGCCGGCATCGCCGCTGTGCCGGGCGTGCATTCGGTGGCAATTACAACCCGCCAGTTACCGGTGAGCTTCAACGGCAACACCGACTGGGTCCGCTTCGTGGGCCGCCCCTACAACGGCGTGCACAACGAGGTGAACGAACGCGACGTGAGCGCCAACTACTTCACCACGCTCGGAGCGCATCTGCTGCGCGGCCGCTACTTCACCAATGCCGAGGATGAATCCAAGCCCGGTGTGGCGATCATCAACACAGCCTTCGCCGAAAAATACTTTCCCGGCCAAGACCCCATCGGGCAGAAGTTCGGCGACACGAAGCTCTCTCCCAAGTCGCTCCGCACCATCGTCGGCGTGGTGGCCAACATCCGCGAGGGCTCGCTCGACTCCGCCATGTGGCCCACCGAGTATCTTCCCTTCAACCAGAGCCCGGACGCGTTCGTGGGCGTTATCGCCCGCACCTCGCTCCCGCCCCAGCTTCTGCTCCCGGCCATGGCCGCACGGGTACGCAAAGTTGCCCCCGGACTCGGCATTGCCCTCACCTCGACCATGCACGCCTGGATTGACGACTCCGGGACGGCATACCTCGACCGCTCGGCGGCCTGGATGGTGGGCGGGTTCGCGCTGCTGGCCTTGCTGCTGGGG
>JBOGKL010000194.1:0-16391 GCA_050745525.1 Terriglobales bacterium
GCGCTGAGCAGCGTCGCATCCATCACCGCCAGCGGCAGGCCGGTTTCCGGCGAGTTCAAAATCATCAGACCGCTCGCCCGCGGCAGTCCGCGGGCGCGATTCGGCGGAAAGCTGGCAATCCATTTCATCCCCAGCCAACGCACCGGATCCCCCAGCGCCGCGCACAGGCCGTTGATGCGCCACTGGCGCTCGCATTCGCTGCTGTCGGTGGCGCGCAGCACCAGCTTGTGCGGCTGGCGCACCCGTCCCTGCTCCCACTCCACCAAGGCGGCGGCAACGGCGGCCATGGCCGAGGGCATATCCAGCACCCCCGCCGCACATGTGGCCGCCTGGTCCAGATATAGCCATTCGGCCCGCGGCGAAGGCGTAGGCGCGACGGCGGGAATCGCCGCGAGGGCGGGAATTGGCAGAACGGCCGAACCGGGAGCGCTCATTGCAGCCTCTCGACACTAACCAGCCGCACGCGGCAAGGTGAGGTCATTCGCATCTCGGATGCCATGCCAGCTACTCTCGTTGCGCTTACGCCCGCGCCGACAGGTATTCCGTCTTACGGGCGGTGACGACGCAGGCCCAGCCATGCGTGTCCGACGTTTCGCTCGTACTGGGGACCAATTCCTCTGCCGCCGCGTCCCCCCATCCAGCTTGGCGCAGCAGCCGGGCCCATTGCCGCGCGCTACGCACTTGCACCGGCACCTGGATCTGCTTGCTCCACCGCCGGGCATTTGGGTTGCCGCGATACAGACTCAGGCCCAGGCAGACCAAGCCTCCGGGCACCAAAAGCCGGTGCAACTCGTCCAGCACGGCGCCAGGGTCGGAAAAATAGCAAAAGCTCTCGATGCCGAAGATGTGGGTGAACGCGCCATCGGCCAAGGGGATGTGGTCGGCAGCGGCGCAGACGAATTCGGCCTTGCTGCCGCTTTCACCGGCGCGCACCGCTTTCTGAATCATCCTATCGCTCACGTCCACGCCGACGGCCCGTCCGCTGCCGCCGACGCAGGCCGCCGCCTGGCGTGTGGCCCAGCCCGTGCCGCAGCCCAAATCCAGCACGCGATCGCCCGCCGCCAGCCCCAGATGCGAGAACATGGCGGCAGCCAAACGCGCGTGCGTCCGTTCCATGGCTTCGCCCCGGCCGCGCTCGGCCCAAGCATTGAACTCGGCTTGCAGCGACGCTGGCGGCCGGCTCCTGCCCGCCGCGTGCAACTGCCACTGCTGCGCGGCCTGCCAAGCGAAGGGACCCGGATCGCCCCAGGCCCAATAGGCCGACTCATGCGGGCCACCATGAAAGCGCAGCCAGTCGCCGATCCAGCCACGGCGGCTCAGTTGCCCCTCGCGGTGCAGGTCGCGGCAGGCGCGCAGGTCGGCGTCCTCGATCTTCCAGCGCCGCGCTCGCTGCCGCAGCACGCTCGACTGGGCTGGGGCCCCGGGCCCCCAACCCAGTCGAGCATCAAGCTGGTCGCGCGGCACAGCCGCGCGGGGACCCGCGCCTATCAATGCGCGGGAGCGGGCCAGCGGTAACCCGGCCAATTCCGCGTAGGCGAGCCAGCCCAAATCCGCGCGCTCGCGTCCGTGGGCGACGAAGGTGCGGTAGTTCTGCCCCAACCGCGGGTTCACGTCCAGCAGCTTGTAGACCTTGGCGCGTGCGTCCCACTTGAGGCCGATGTCCACCGGGCCCACATACCGCATCTGCTGCAGAAACTCCGTCAGCGGCTCGGCCAGCCCGGGCAGCGGACATGCCTGGCTGGCGCTGGCAGTACCAAACGCCTCCGGGTACTGGCGCGTCTTGCGGCCGGTGAATATAGCTACCGGCTGATGCGCCGCATTGAAATAGGCATTGTAGAGAGCGACCTGCTCGGCGCCGCCGGGCAGGAACTCCTGCAAGATCAGGCGGTCGTCGTAAGCGGCCAGAGCCTCATAGGCGCGATGTAATTCTTCGCGGCTCTCGATTTTGACCTTCCCTGGCGTCGGAGCCATCTCGGCGCGGCCCACCTTGCCGTACGCCGATTTCAAAAGACACGGCAACCCCACCGCGGCCAAAGCCGGCTCCAGGTCCGCCTCCGACTGCAGCTGGATGCTGAGCGGCACTGCCACACCGTGGCGTTCGGCCTCGACGTGCAGGCTGCGTTTGTCGAGCAGCAATTCCAGCAAGGCGGCATCGGGCAGCAAAAAGCGGAACGCGGGCGCCAACGCCTCGTGGTGGCGCGACAGGAGCAGCAGCGTTTCGTCGCTGGTGGCGATCAGCGCTGGCCGCTGCCCGCCCATGCGCTCGGCTGCCTGCAGCAGTTGCGCGCACCAGCCCGCTTCGTCGCGCCCCGAACCCTGCAACCGCCAGTGGGCAAAGCGCGAATGCATGGCCACTGGCGCCGTCAGCCCCTGGGTGGGCGCCACATCCCAAAGCCCTACGGCAATCCCCTCCCGGCCCAACCGGCGGGTAAGGGCGAGGGCTGCGATCTGGGCGCAAAGAATCAGAACTGCGGGCCGCTCTGGGGCTACTCGCATGGGCAACCAGATGCCGCAGAATCCACTCTGGTTGGATGCCGCTCTGCGCCGCTCTACACGCGCGCGACCAGCGCCGATAGGGGCATCTCGCCCAGGTTGTGGCGCTCGAGGCGCGAAAACCCCGCCGCCGCAAACATGCTGCGGAAGTCGCCTTCTGTGTAGGCACGGCCCTCGGCGGTGGCGGCCAGCATGGTTAGGCTAAAGGCGGCAGGAATGGCCGGCGAGACCCGGTCCTCATTGGGGAGAAACTCAACCACCAGCACCGCCCCCTCCTGCGCCAGCGCCGCACGGATTTTGCGGAACAGCGATTCGACCATTGCCGGACCGAACATGTGGCAGAAGCCGGTCACCAGGACCAGATGAATGCCCGTGGGCAGCGCCACTTCGCCCTCGCCTCCGGGCAGCACGTTGCCGGCCAGGGTGTGGTAGCGCGCGGCGACACCGGCCTGCTGCGCGTTGGCGCGCGCCACGTCCAGCACCGGCGCGGCATCGAGGATCGTGACCTCCGCTTTCGTACACTGCCGTGCCACGGCAATGCCATAGAAGCCGTGCCCACCGGCAATATCGAGAACACGTGGCGCGGCCACCCCGGCCAGCAACGGCGCGGCCACGGTCTCGGCCATGACCGCGGCCGGTTTGAGCGCGGTGACCCCCATCGAGCGGGCAAAGCACACCCAGGTTTCCGGCGAGCCAAAGCCCGGACTGGCTCCTCCCCGGCACACCGCTTCGCTCAGCCGCTCCACGCTGTAATCAGCGGCCATGCGTTCGTGCCAGGCCGCCGCCGGGGCGAGCGAAGCGGACGAGTGAGTGTTGAGGAACACGTCCGCCGTGGGTGACAGCGCGTAGCGGCTTCCCTGCTTCTGCAGCAGCCCGCCGACGCACAGAAAATCGCATAGGATTTCCACGCCTCGCGTAGCGGCGCCCGTCTTTTGGGCCAGCTCAGCCGCCGTCGTCGCGCCATCGGCCATGGCGGTGAACAGATCCAGGCGAATGGCCGTCAGCAGGGCTGCGGATTGCTGAAAGGCGGTGAACATCCCCAGCACGAGGCCGGGATTGGGGGCAGACTCGGTCGGCATAAGCGCTCCTGCCGTCATTGTAGATGGAAGCCTACCCGCCCGCGATCGCCCCCAGGATCAGAAACGGCTCGCGCCCGGCGACCACCGCCTCCGGCAGCGGCGTATCCAGCGCCTCCAGCGACAGGTCCTCGCCCGCAGCGTAAAACCGTACATAAGCCCGCCGCTGGCGCGTCTCGTGATCGCGCACGGTGCCGCACAGCATGGGATAGCATGCCTCCAGCGCGTCGAGCACGGCACGCACCGTCACCGGCGGCTCGACCTCCAGGTACACGTCCCCGCTCGCGCCTGCCAGCACGCGCAACGGATGCGGCAACACGACGGTGATGCGCATGGCCTGGCCTTAGAAAACCTGGGCCTCGACCGACAGCACCGGGGGCAGGTCATGCACAATGGCGTGCCAGCTCTGACCCGCATCGGTCGAGCCGTAGACCTGTCCGCCCGTCGTGCCGAAGTAAACCCCGCACGGCTCCATCTGGTCCACCGACATGGCGTCGCGCAGCACGTTCACATAGCAGTTGCGCTCGGGCAATCCGCGGCTCAGCTCCTCCCACTCGTTGCCGCCGCTGCGGCTGCGGTAGACGCGCAGCTTGCCCTCCAGAGGAAAGTGCTCGCTGTCACTCTTGATCGGCACCACGTAGATGGTTTCCGGCTCGTGCGCATGCACGTCAATGACGAAGCCGAAATCGGTGGGCAGGTTGCCGCTCACCTCGCGCCAGTCGTCGCCGCCGTCGTCGGTGCGCATGACGTCCCAGTGCTTTTGCATGAACAGGGTCTGCGGCCGCGCCGGGTGCATGGCGATGTGGTGCACGCAGTGGCCGACTTCGGCGCCGGGATCGGGCAGGAAGTTCGACTTCAGCCCGCGATTAATGGGCGTCCAGGTGGCGCCGCCATCGAGCGAGCGGAAGCTGCCCGCGGCCGAGATGGCAATGTAGATGCGCCGCGCATCCGCCGGATCGAGCACGATCGAATGCAGGCACATGCCGCCCGCGCCCGGCTGCCAGCGCGGACCGGTGCCGTGGCCGCGCAGACCGGCCAACTCCTGCCAGCTCTTGCCCCCGTCGCGCGATTGGAACAGCGCGGCGTCCTCGACGCCGGCGTAGACGGTTTCCGGGTTCCCGTAGGCCGGTTCCAGGTGCCACACGCGCTTGAACTCCCACGGGTGCTGCGTGCCGTCGTACCACTGGTGCGTGGTCAGCGGCTTGCCCGTGGCGGCGGAGGTGTCGTAGACGAACTTGTTGCTCTCGCCCATGGGCCTGCCGCCCGGCCCGGTCGCGGACTTTTCCCCCGGAGGCGTGCCCGGCTGGAACCAGGTCCTGCCGCCGTCGTCGGAGCGCTGGATGATCTGTCCGAACCAGTCGCTCGTCTGCGAGGCGTAGATGCGGTTGGGATCCGACGGCGAGCCCTTGAGATGGTAGACCTGCCAGGAGGCGAAATGCGGCCCGGCCACATCCCAGTTCTTGCGCTTGCCATCCGCGGTGAGAATGAACGCGCCTTTGCGCGTTCCGACCAGCAGGCGAACGGTGCTCATGGCCGCCATTGTAGCGCGACTTTGCATGGCTCGCGGCGGCTTGGGGGCCCGCAGGCCCCAAGCCGGCGCGAACAGAGGCGCTGAGGTTTACTGCGGCGCGCGGAACGAGCAACTGGGATCGCTTAGCGTGGCGGCGGGAACCGTGATCGGCTGCAGGTGGTTCTGATCGAGCATGTGGTTGAACGCCACCAGATCGTGCGTCAGGAGTTGGTTCCAGGCAGTGACGGTTTGATTGTAGCTCCGGCACTCACTCTCCCAGCTCCCGATCTGCGCCGGCGTGGGTGCCATATCGAGACCAACCTGTTCAATGCTAACCAGGGCGTTGAAATCGTTGTTCAGGTTCACAAACGAAATCAAGGCGCCCGGCTTGGGCGCCGGACCATTGCGGAAACCGCGGCCGGTTTGCACCTTGCCGCCAATGGCGCTCAGCTTGGCATCAATCGCCTCCGCTTGCGAGGCAACGCTGGCCGGCAGATTACCGCTTTCCAGCGCGGTCACCTGCGCCTGCGCCCGGGCCACGTCGGTGTGGCCGCGATAGGTGTTTTGCATGGCCGTAAGCGCCAGCCGATTGAGCCGGTCCTGAGCGCGAAGCTCGGCCATGACCTCCGGCCCCTGGCCCACGCGCGGATCGTTGATGACGGTCAGCTTGCGCGTGTAGGTTTGGCCTTCCACGGTCAGCTTCAGCGTGTACTCGCCCGGGATCACTTGCGGACCATGCGGGCCAGACGTGACCGAGTGCTCGACCATGAACTGGTTTTCCAGATCGTGGCGGAAGGCCGGTGGATCGTTGTATTGCAGGTTCCAGTTCACTCGGTGCATGCCGACGCCGCTGGGCAGCGTACGGGCGGAGGGCGGCGACAACCAGTAGGCGGGAAAGTGCGCTCCCACAACCGGAGGCGCTTCCACGCTCGTCTCCGAGTGCACCAAGTTGCCTTGGGCGTCGTAAACATCGAGGGAAATCGTGCCCGACGGCGGCTGGCTGAGGTAGTAGTAAATGAGCGCGCCGTAGGGTGGATTGACGGAGTGGGGCTCTTCCGGGTTGAACGGCTGGTCCCAGTTGGCGTTTTTGCGGGCGCGGATGGCGTCCCCGGGCTGGAACAAGTACGCCGGCGAGGCGCTGGCGATCGCGGCGGCATGCGCGGCGAGGGCGCGCAGCGGGGTGGTGTCGTCCATCACCCAGAACCCGCGGCCATAGGTGCCAATCACTAGGTCGCTCATGTGGTCGTGGGTATGGAAGACCATGTCCTGGATCGAGATGGTGGGCATGTTCTGCTGCAAGGACTGCCAGGTGTTGCCGTCATCGAAGGAGACGTAGACGCTGGATTCGGTGCCGCAAAACAGCAGCCCGGGCTGCTGGGGATCCGACAGCACGACGTTGACCAAACTGCCGCTGCGCTGATCGCTGGGCCGGCCGTTGACCATCTTCGTCCACGTGCGGCCGCCGTCGGTGGTGCGCCAAATCCAAGGCGTGTTGCCGTCCTGGGTTGCGGTGAGGTAAACGTTGTAGCGGCGGCCGCCCAGGCGGCCGGACACATAGGCTGTCCCCGGGGCCAGACCCGCGGCGACGGTGTTGAATTCGAAATGGTCCGGCACATCGGGGATGTTGGAGACGTTGGTCCAATGCCCGCCCGCATCCATGGTGTTGTAGATCTGGTCGTTGCTGCTCACGGTCCAGATCACCCCCTTCTTGACGGTTGAGATCGAGAAGTCGGCAATGGACGGCCCGCGATCGAAGCGGGAACGGGGCGTGGCCGAAGGCGGCAGGGGTTGGCCGCAGGGCACCGTGGGCGCGCCCTTGGCGGTGGTGAGGTCAGGGCTGACGGGCTTCCAGTCGTGTCCGCCGTCGGTGGTCACCAGCAGGCACTGATAGCCAACATACAGAGCGCTGGGATCAAACTTGGTATCGAACTTCTTCCAGACGTCGCTGCCGGCGCGGTAATCAGGGGCGTAGACGCCAAAGCCGGGGCTGATGTTTTCCCACTGTCCGGTGGCCAGGTTGATCTTGACCAAACCGCTGCCGCCACCCGGGCCGTAGCCGACACCGTAGAAGATCTTGGGGTTGAGCGGATCGGGCGTGATGGGACCGAACTCGGAAGAGGGGAATGGCGACCAGTCGGTGACGTTGATTTCGCCAAAGTCGCTGCGGGCGCGGGTCATGACCGCGCCAGTATCCTGCTGGGCGCCGACCACCCAATAGGGATACGAGTTGGTGGTGTTGACGTGATACATCTGCGCGATCGGCAGGTGATACCAGAGACTCCAGGTCTTGCCGCCGTCGAGCGTGACGGTGGCCCCCTGATCGGCGCCGATCAGCATGCGGTTGTGGTGGCGGGGATTAATCCACATGCGGTGGTAGTCCTCGCCGCCGGGCGCACCCTTGAAGGGAATGAACGTATTGCCGCCGTCGGTGGAGCGGTAAACCGCGGTGGAGTTGCAGTAGATTACGTTCGGGTCTTTCGTGTCCGTGAAAACACCCGAGGTGTACGAGCTTCCGGCGATTTTGGTATCGGTGGGATCCATATGCTGCCAGGTCTGGCCACCGTCATCGGAGCGGAACAGACCGGAGCCGTGTTGGTAGCTGCTGCCCAGCATGTAGATGCGCTGGGCGTTGGTGTTCTGAGCCACCGACAGGACGATGCGGTTGTTAATGACGGGAACGGTGGTGATCTGCGTCCAGGTTTGGCCTTCATCGGTGGACTTGAAGACCTCGGCGGGCTGCACCTTGGCGCCGGGAGCCGGCGGGCCGAAGCGCGCTGCGCCCTGACCCTGGGTGGCCGCAAACATCACGTTGGGCACGTCGAAGGCGGCTTCCAGATCGCGGGTGCCGTTGTAGCCCTTGGGATTGAGAACATTGGTCCAGGTTTGACCGCCGTCGGTGGAGCGGTAAATGCCGCGGCCGTTGTGGCGCTCATTCCCTTCGGTGGAGGCCAGCACCAAGTCCGGGTTCTGCGGATCCACGAAGATCCTGTCAATCTTAACGGTGTCTTCCAGCCCGATGTGGGTCCAAGTCTTGCCTGCGTCGGTGGACTTGTATATGCCGTCGCCATTGCCGCCGGCGGTCGCGTCCCCGCTGCCGGCGTAAACGATGTTGGGATTGGACGGGGCCACCGCCAGCGCGCCAATGCCTTCGACCGCGCGCTCCTGGTCGAAGATTGGAAACCAGGTGACGCCGGCGCTGGTCGTTTTCCAAATGCCGCCCTGGGGCAGGCCCACATAGTACACGCCAGGCTGCTGGATGACACCGGCTACCGAGGCAATACGGCCGCCGTGCCAAGGGCCGATGCTGCGCCATTTCAGGCCGGCGTAGAGGTTAGGGTTGACCTGGGCGAAAGCGGCCGTCGAAAGTGCCAGAAACGCGATGAATCCCCAGCGCAGCGAGCGAAGCGACATTACGGACCTCCGAAAATGACGCCCCTAGCTTACAACCCTTTGGGACTGAGCGTGACCGGAATACGTTAATACTTTTGTTGGGCGGCGCCTGCGGCGACGCCTGTATTGAAAATCTTTGGTAGCGCCAGCGGGATTCGAACCCGCGGTCTTCGCCTTGAGAGGGCGACGTCCTAACCGCTAGACGATGGCGCCACGCAGCAGTTTCACTCTATCACGGCTGCGGCGGGCCGTAATGCGCGACCAAGTAGGTAAGTATCGTGTTCAGATCAGCCGGCGAGGCGAACAGACCGTTGTCCTTCATCTGCGCGATGGTGGCGTCCCACTGCGCGCGCGTCTGGTGCTGGCGCACCACGCGCGCCAGGGTATGGCAGCCGCCGCACACCTGTACGACCTTGGCCTTGCCCGTGCCGGTGGGCATGGTGGCCACCGCCGGATCCACAAACGTGGCTGCGGACGCCGCCGGCGGTGCCGGCGCCGTGGCACGATGCGCGCAACCGGCCAACATCATGCCTGCCGCAGCAAACAATACCATCCCGATGGCCCTTTTCATCGCCATGGGATTCAGTGTCTCACACGCTTTAGGGCAGCTGCAATTCTGGGAACCTGGAGGCTCACGACTTGCGGGCGGAGGCGAGCAGCGCCCAGGCGTGCTCGTTGGGGGCCGGGTCGGCCGGATCGGGGCGGAACTCCTCGACCCCGGCCTCGCGCCATCCGGCCCCTTCCATCTCCGCCTGCCACTCGGCCGCGCTGCGCAGGTGCACCGGCACGGCGAGCTGCTCTTTCCACTTCTGCGCATGAGGATTACCCGTGTACAGGCACATGAGCAGAAACAAACGGCCGCCTGGCGCGAGCACGCGCGCCAGCTCGTCGAGCACGACGCGGGAGTCCGGGTAATAGTAAAAGCTCTCGACGCTGAAGATATGGGTGAAGAAATTCGCGTCCCACGGAATATGGTCGGCCGGCGCGGCCACAAAGCGCACGTTGGGCGGCGGCTGAGGCTGTTCGCGCGCCTGCTGGATCATGGCGTCCGAGACATCGGCGCCGACGGCCACCCCGCGCGGGCCGACACGCGCGGCGGCCATGCGCGTGGCCCAGCCCGAACCGCAGCCCAGATCCAGCACGCGGTCGCCGGCGGCCAGGTGCATGCGCTCGAACATGCGCTCGGTGATGGCGCGGTGGTGGCGCTCCATGGCGGCGCCCTTGCCCTGCGCCGCCCAGGTGTTGAACTCCGCGCGCAGCTTCTGTTCTTCCGGTGTGAGGGCTTCGCTCATTGCGCCGCGACGTATTCATCCACCACGCCGTGGGCCATGGAACAATGCTGCGGCCCGCACATGGCGCAGAAGTGCGCGTCCTTATACCCTGCCTGCGGCAGCGTGGCGTCATGCATGGCCTCGGCCGTGGGCGGATCGAGCGCGAGCGCGAACTGCTCGCGCCAGTTGAAGCTCTTGCGCGCGCGTGAGAGGGCGTCGTCGCGGTCGCGCGCCCCGGCGCGATGGCGGGCGATATCGGCGGCGTGGGCGGCGATGCGGTAGGCCATCAGCCCTTGCTTGACGTCATCGGCGTTGGGCAGGCCCAGATGCTCCTTGGGCGTGACGTAGCAGAGCATGGCCGCGCCGTGCCAGCCGATCATGGCCGCGCCGATGGCGCTGGTGATGTGGTCGTAGCCGGGCGCAAAATCCGTGACCAGTGGTCCCAGCGTGTAAAAGGGCGCGCCGTGGCAGAGGGCGACTTCCTTTTCCACCTGCATCTGAATCTGGTCCATGGGGATGTGCCCCGGGCCCTCGATCATGACCTGGCACTCCTGGTCCCAGGCGCGGCGCGTCAGCTCGCCCAGCGTCTTCAGCTCGGCGAACTGCGCCGCATCGCTCGCGTCGTGCAGCGACCCGGGCCGCAAACTGTCGCCCAGCGAGAACGACAGATCGTACTTGCGGAAAATCTTGCAGATGGCGTCGAAGTGGTCGAACAGCGGATTCTCCTTGCCGTTGACGACCATCCATTCGGCCAGAATGGCGCCGCCGCGGCTGACGATCCCGGTGATGCGATCCTTGGTCAGCGGCAAATACTCGCGCAAGATGCCGGCGTGGATAGTCATGTAGTCCACGCCCTGCTCGGCCTGGCTCTCAATCGTCTCCAGCAGCAACGCAGGGGTCAGGTCTCGGATCTGCCGCACCTTGGTCAAGGCTTCGTAAATGGGCACGGTGCCGATGGGTACCGGCGAACGGCGCAGGATGGCCTCGCGGATGCCGGGAATATCGCCGCCGGTCGAGAGGTCCATGACCGTGTCGGCCCCGTAGTGAACCGCGACGTGGAGCTTTTCCAGCTCGCCCGAGCGGTCGCTCGTGATCGAGGAGTTGCCGATGTTGGCATTGATCTTGCAACGCGAGGCCACGCCGATGGCCATGGGCTCAAGCTCGGGATGTTTGATGTTGGCGGGGATGATGAGCCGTCCGGCCGCCACCTCGTCGCGGATCAGCGCGGTATCGAGCTGCTCGCGCCTGGCCACGTAGACCATCTCCTCGGTCACCACGCCGCGGCGCGCGAAATGAAGCTGGGTCATGGCGTCCGAGCCCGCCTCGGCCTGACGGCTCGCTCGGTCGGCAATCCATTGGGAACGGAGCATAGTGGCTATCCTCGCCTCTTAGTGGAATTATGGCACGCGGTAGAGTACGATTTTTCCACAACCTGGCGCCATGCACCCCCCACGCGAAATCGGCTCGTTCGAGGTCCTGGAACGCCTGGGCGCGGGCGGGATGGGCGAGGTGTTCCGCGCGCGCGATACGCGGCTGAACCGCTTCGTTGCGATCAAGTTTCTACCCGAAGCCGCCTCGGCGCAGGCGCGCGAGCGCTTCCAGCGCGAGGCGCTGGCCATCGCCGCGCTCAACCACCCCAACATCTGCACGCTCTACGAAGTGGGCGAATACAACGGCGAACCGTTTTTGGTGATGGATCTGCTCGAGGGCGAAACGCTGCAGGCGCGGCTGCGGAAGGGCGCGGCCGGCGCACCGCAGGTGACGCAATGGGGCGCCGAGATTGCCGACGCGCTGGAAGCGGCGCACGCCAAGGGCATCCTGCACCGTGACTTGAAGCCGGGCAACATCTTCATCACCCAGCGCGGGAGCGCCAAGGTGCTCGATTTCGGCCTGGCCCAGTTCGCGCTCGCAGAGGCCGCCGACGCCGAAGCGCCCACCATCACCACTCCGGCGGCGCACCGCGGTCCGCTGACCACGCCGGGCACGACCATGGGCACCTATGCCTACATGTCGCCCGAGCAGGCGCGCGGCGAGGCCACCGACGCGAGAAGCGACCTCTTCAGCCTGGGCGCGGTGCTGTACGAAGCGGCTGCGGGCAAGCCCGCGTTCACCGGACGCACCACGGCGGATCTGAACGCCGCGGTCCTGACCTTTACGCCGCAGGCCGCAGGAGCCGGGCGGCTGGATGACATCATCGGCCGCTGCCTGGAATAAGACCCGGCGCTGCGCTATCAAACCGCGGCCGATCTGCACGCCGACTTGAAGCGCCTGCAGGCCAGCGGGTCGCAGTTGAGCGCCCCGGCCGCCGCCGCCGCCCGGCCGCGGGCGAGGCAGCGCCGATGGCTGTGGCCCGTAATCGCCGCCCCAGTCATTGCCGCCGCGGCGATCTCCTGGTACACGCTGCGCCCGACGCCGGTGCCGGTGCTGCAATTCCGTCAGGTGACTTACAGCGGCCAGGTGGTGGATGCGGTGATATCGCCGGACGGAAAGTTTCTCGCGCACGTCGAGAACTCGCCGCAAGGAACCTCGCTTCATCTGCTCTCGCTGACCAGCAACAGCGACGTGCAGATCGTGCCCGCCGGCAACGGCTGCTGCCAGTCGCCGTCGTTTTCGCCCGATGGCGGCCAGGTCTATTTCCTGCAAGGCCGCGAACTCGAAGCCGTGCCGGTGCTGGGCGGAGCGGTGCGCGTGATCGCCGGAAACGCGTGCAGCGGCGCGGGATTTTCGCCGGACGGAAGCCAGATCGCCTACGTGGCCATGAACAGCGGCACGACGGTCTCGCTGATGCTGGCGCGGCCCGACGGGTCAAGTGCACGTCAACTGAGCGCCACGCCGACGGGCGATGGATACGTCTCGCAGTGCTATGGTCTTTTGGGAGGGCCCACGCATTCCCCCGCCTGGTCGCCGGCCGGACGGCGCATCGCGTTAGTGCTGGGCACACCGGACAGACGGGGCCACATTGCAGTGATCGACGCGCGGGACGGCACAAGCAGATTGGTCGGACCGAATGTCTGGCATCAAGCCACCGACCTGAGTTGGCTGAACCGGAGCGCGCTGGTGTTCACGGCCTCGTTGCCGCCAACTGCGGCATCAGAGGTTTGGGAGATGACGGTGCCGGGCGGGCGGCTCACCCGGCTCACCAATGACCTGCAGGGCTACGCGACGGCCAGCCTGGCGGCCACCGGGGCACTGGCGCTGACGCACAGCGCGCCCACGGCGTCGCTTTGGGTTTCAGCCAAGCCCGGCGCTGCGTTCCAGCTATTGCCGGGCGGTGGCGGAGACTTGGATGGCTCCGAAGGACTGGCATGGACTCCCAGCGGCGGGTTGGTGAGCACGCGGACGATCGCGGGCGACATCCAGCTTTGGGCGGAAACTGCCAACGGCAGCACTGCCCGGCCGCTGAGCTTGGCAGGCGCGGCCTTGGGGTTTGCGGTGCCCCAGGTCGCGCCCAACGGGCAAATCGTGCTTGCGACCGCGAACGGCAACGGCATCTATCGCATAAATAGCGATGGTACGGGCCTCACCGAAATCGCACACGCGCCGCCGGGAAGCAGCCGCACCATGGATCCGGTACTGATTGACGGCGGGCGGACCGTGGCCTACCTGGTGGGAACCCGCAGCCTGCAATCCCTGTGGACGGTGCCGCTGGCGGGAGGTACGCCGCGTCAACTCTGGACCGGCTTTGTGCATGATTACGGCAACCCAGCCTCGCCCGACGGTAGGCGCATCTTCACGTGGCAGTTGCCGCCCGGGAGCCCCGATGGCTTCCGCGCCGTGATCCTCTCGCTCGGGGCCGGGCGCGTGCAGGTCACGCCGCTGGCGATGCAGTTCAACGCATCCATGTTTCCGTTCGGCTGGACCAGCGACGGCAAGGCGGTGACGTTTATTCGCCGGACAGGTTCAGTGGACAATATTTGGGCCTTGCCCGTGAGCCCCGCCGGAGCCGGCAAGCCTTACGCTGTCACGCACTTCACCGACATGTCCATCAGCGCCTACGCCTTCGGCCCCGGCGGCCGCCTGGCCGTGAGTCGCCGTTCCCCCAACACCGACGCCGTACTCGCCACCGGGCTGGCGAGGAAGCCATGACGCCCATGAGACAATTGGGACATGGCCAGTTCGGAAAAGCCGCGCGCGGGATGGGCGACTCGGTTGTTTGCCAGCGCGGCCGAGGCGGATCGGCATGATGCTAAGTACTGGCGGCGCATCCCGCCCAACGAGCGCGTCGCCGCGGTGTGGCGCCTAAGCCTCGAGCAATACCGGCTCGCGGGATTGTGTGGCGATGAACCCCGATTTGATCGCACTGCTGTCCGCGTTATCCGCCCGTGACGTCCGCTTTGTAATCGCCGGTGCGCACGCGCTGGCGTGGCACGGCGTGCCGCGCGCCACCGGCGATGTGGACGTGTGGGTCGAGCCAACTCCCGCCAATGCCGCGCGGTTGATGCGGGCGTTGTCGGAATTTGGCGCCCCGCTCGCAGGCATCACCGCAGATGACTTTACCCGCCCCGGAATCGTGTTTCAAGTCGGTATCGCACCAGTGCGGCTTGACATCCTCACCGATCTAACCGGCTTGGTTTTTCCCGAAGCCTGGGCGCGCGCGGAACCGGGCGAGCTGGGCGGCGTAAGCGTGCGGTTCCTGAGCCGCGCTGATCTCATCCGCAATAAACGCGCGACTGGGCGGCTGCGCGATCTGGCTGACGTCGAGCAACTGGAAGGCGATTGACCGGCGCTTGACCTATAGCCCGGCGCGGAGGCGGATGGCGGGGGCGATGTTGGCGCCGGTGACCAGGGCGACGGCGGGCCCGGAGGGTGGATGCTGGAGCCAGGCGGCCGTAGCCGCCGCGCCGGAGGGCTCGGCGAGCACGCCGGCTCGCTCATAGAGTAGGCGCACGGCGGCGAGCATCTGGTCCTCGCTGACGAGCAACACGTCGTCTACGAGCGTGCGGATGGCGGCGACGTTTTCCTCCTGCGGGGTGCGCGTGGCCAGCCCGTCGGCGCAGGTGTCGCAGGTATCAGTCGCGATGGGGCGGCCGGCTTTCCAGGATAGGTAGTAACACGGGGAGCGCTCGGCCTGCACGCCGATGATGCGCACGTTGGGATGGGCGGCCTTGACGGCGGCGGCGACGCCGCGGATCAGCGCCGTGTCACCCATGGGCACGTAGATACAGGCAACACCGGGGAGCTGATCGGTGATCTCGAGGCCGATGACGCCGGTGGCGGCAGGAACGTCGGTGTCGGTGGCGTCGTTGAGATAGTAAACGCCGGGGCGCCGGAAGGCATAGGCGTCTGCTTCGACCGCGGCGCCGGAGATGTCGTCGGCTGTGACCTCGACGACGCGGGCGCCAAGGTCGGTTATGTTCTTTCGCTTGACGGGGTTCGGATGGGCGGGCAGAAAGATGGTGGCCGGAACGCCCAGACGCTGCGCCGCCCAAGCCACCGCCGCGCCGTGATTGCCGGTGCTGGAAGCGATGACCTCGGCGACTGGGCCCCGCTGCAGGCGACGGGTGAGGGCGTAGAGCGCCCCGCGGACCTTGAAGCTGCGGGTGGGCAGCTCCAGCTCCAGCTTCAGATGGAGTCCGGGATGATCGGCAACGGGCGCGAGCCGCGTGACGGGCAGATGCGGCGCCAGCAGGCGCTGCGCCTCACCGATCTGCGCGGACGACGGGACGGCCATGGCGCATCATACCAAAGCGCCCAACCAGCGGCGTTAGGTTTCTCGCGCCATCATCACGGCGCGAAGCTGCGCAGGCGGGCGACTTCGGCCGCA
Organism: Terriglobales bacterium; assembly: GCA_050745525.1. Taxonomy (GTDB): domain Bacteria; phylum Acidobacteriota; class Terriglobia; order Terriglobales; family SCQP01; genus SCQP01. The sequence continues at coordinate 15,505 of JBOGKL010000194.1, forward strand.
TTCAGGCTCCGCACCAGTGCCACCATGAGGTCCACGGTGCGATCGAAGTCCGCGCGGTCAATCATCGAGTTGTGGGCGTGCGTATAGCGCGTGGGGATGGTCAGGTTGATCGTGGGCACGCCGCCGTTGCTCTTCTGAATCGCCGCCGAGTCGTCCCCGTAGCCCTGGATGAGATCGGTCTGCAGGGGAATCCCATGCGCCGCCGCCACCTGCTTGATGAATGCGACCAGTTTTTGGTTGGGCAACTCGCTGCCGTCATAGAGGAACAGGGCTGGTCCGCCGCCCAGCACCTCCTGTGCCAGCTCCGGATTGGTTCCCGGCACATCACCCGGGACCCCCACCTCCAGCGCAATGCCGATATCCGGCTTGATCACCTGCGCCGCCGTGATCGCGCCGCGCAGCCCGATCTCCTCCTGCACCGTGGCCGCATAGTAGAGCTGATTGGGCAGCGCCGTCCCCGCCAGCCGCTTCATCATCTCGATCATCACCGCCAAGCCCACCCGGTCGTCCCAAGCCTTGGCTACGTAGCGCTGGTTCGCCAAAATCTCAAACGGCGAGTATGGGACGATCGGATCGCCGGGCGTGATCCCCAGGCGCGCCACATCGGCGGCGTTGCGTGCGCCGACATCGAGAAAAACCGCGTCGCGCGGGATCACACGATCCCGCTGGGCGGGCGTGGTGATGTGCGCGTCCCAGATCGTGGTCACCGCCGGCACCGGGCCCTTCGAACCCTCAATGACCCAGCGCTGACCCGGCAGCGCCTGCGTGATCCACCCGCCCAGCATCTGCATGGAGAGGAACCCGTCGGGCCGGATGCGCCGCACCATGCCGCCCAGCTCGTCCATGTGGGCGTCAATCATGATCCGCGGGCCGCTGGTCCCTTGCCG
>JBOGKL010000195.1:0-15622 GCA_050745525.1 Terriglobales bacterium
GCCCCCAGCCGTTCCAGGCGCCGGCGCCGGCGCGCGGCCTGAGCTTCGACGGCGGCCAAGAGCGCGCGCTGGCGCGCGGCCAGCACCAGCCGCGCCGCGGCCAACTTGGAACGCGGGTCATGCTGACGGAGCCGGACCGAAGCCTCGACCCACTGCCGGCGCAGGACAGCCAAACGGCGCCAGAGATGCTGCTCGAGCGTGTGCGCCAGATCATCCGTGCGCTGGCCACGCTGGCGCAGCCGCCGGCGCACCGCCTCAAAGGCGCGATGGCGGGAGCGCTCTTCGAGCTGGCGGCGGCGCCGCAGCAAGCCAAAGCGCATGGCCTGCTGCAGGCGCTGGCAGCGGGCGCGCTGCTCGCGCGCCCATTCGGCATGGGGGCGCACGGCGAGTTCGGCGCCGGCACTGGGTGTGGGGGCGCGCACGTCGGCGACGAAATCGGCGATGGTGAAATCGGTCTCGTGCCCGACGGCCGAGATCACCGGCACCGGCGAACGCGCCAGCGCCCGTGCCACGGTCTCGTCGTTAAAGGCCCAGAGATCCTCGAGCGATCCGCCGCCGCGGCCGACCAGCAGCACATCCATGGCCCAGCGGCTGCCCGGCGGCTGCACGGCAAAAAACGCCAGCGCCTGGCAAATCTCGCCCGGCGCGGCATCTCCCTGCACGGCGACGGGATAGAGCAGCAGATGCAGGCCGGGAAAGCGGCGGTGGAGGATGCGGATCATGTCGGCCACGGCCGCCCCGCGCGGCGAGGTGATGAGTCCGATGCGGCGCGGCAGCGCCGGCAGCGGACGCTTGCGCTCGGGGGCAAACAGCCCCTCGGCGGCCAACTTGTCCTTCAACCGCTCGAAGGCCAGTTGCAAGCTGCCGCGCCCGATGGGCTCAATGTGCTCGACGATGCACTGCACGTCCCCGCGCGCCTCGTACAGGCTCACGCGGCCGCGTACGCGCACCTGCAAGCCGTCGCGCAGCACCACGGGCGCCCGGCGCGCCTGCTGCGCAAACAGCACGGCGCGCAGTTGCGCGTGGGCATCCTTGAGCGTGAAGTAGCAGTGACGCGAGGGAGCGGCGCGGAAATTGGAGATTTCCCCCTCGATCCAGACGTCGAAAAACTCGCGCTCGAGCAGGCCCTTCAGACCCGCCAGCAGCGCCGAAACGCTCCAGACCTGACGCGGTGGCAGAAAATCGAGCTGCGCCTGCTCCACGGTTCATGCTAAAGCAATTCCTTCCGGGGCGTATACCGCTAACATAAAATGGTGGCGCCTCCGGTTCCCGCTCCAGGCCGATTCGTGCCGCTCGACGGTCACCGGGTGCATGTGCAATTTTGCCCAGCACCGGCGGAGGCAGCGCGGCGGCCCACCGTGGTGCTGGAAGCGGCGCTGGGTGGCACCTCGTTGGGATGGGTATTCGTGCAGCGGACGCTGGAAGCGACAGCGACCACGCTCAGCTACGATCGCTCGGGCATGGGCTACAGCGAAGCCGGCCCGCAGCCCCGTAATCTGGAACGCATGCTCGCCGAGATGGAAGGCGTGCTGGAGGCCGTGGGCGCCACGCCGCCTTACGTACTTGTGGGTCATTCTTATGGGGCGTTGCTCATGCGGATGTTTGCGGCGCAGCACCCGGAGCTGACGGCGGGAGTTGTGCTGGTGGATCCGCCCTCCCTCGCCGAATGGGCGCATCCGGACGCGGCGCACCAGGCGCGGCTCGACAGCGGCATCCGGCTGGCGCGGCGCGGCATGTGGGCGGCGCACTGCGGCATCGCGCAATTTGCCGCCTGGCTGGTCAGCACCGGCGCGCTCAAGCTCGCCGCCGCCTGCGCCACGCTGATCAGCGGCGGCAAGCTGCGCACCAAATCGGATTTCAACTTCACGCCCGCCGTGCGGCTGCCGCCGGAGCTGAAGCCGGTCATGCGCTGGTTCTGGAGCCGCGCGCGCTTTTACCAGGCGCTCGCCAGCCAGATGGAGGCGCTGCCGGAACTCTGCCGGTCGGTCGCCGCCGCTCCGCCGCTGGGCGACATCCCTCTCATCGTGCTCTCGGCGGCCGACACGCCCGAGTCCCAGCGCGCTGAGCACGAAGCCATGGCCGCCGGAGCCCGCCACGGATGGCATCGCTCAGCCAAAAGCAGTGGCCACTGGATCCCGCTCGAGGATCCCGATCTCGTGGTTGCATCCGTTCTGGAGCTATTGCGGTGATGTACACTGCGTTTATGCGGCCGCGCTGGTTCCCGGCTTTGATCCTTTTCGGCATCGTGGGCCTCGTGCTGGCCGCTGCGCCGGCCACCGCGCATGCTCAGAAGAAGAAAAACACGGTCATCACCGTGCGCGTGACCGTAACTGTGCTCAACCCCCAAGGCCATCCCGTGCAGGGGGCCGGTGTCGTGCTCAAGCAGCTTCGGGATGCGAACGGCGTCGTCCCGCGCGAGCCGTTCGATGTGGAACTTCACACCGACGAGAAGGGCAAGGTGACGGTGCAGGGGTTTTCGCCGGGCGTGGTGCTGGTCCAGGTGATTGACACCGTCTATAACACCTATGGACAAGCGTTTATCATGAGCAAGGCCGATGAGTCCGTCCATGTCCACCTCAAGCCCCCGCAAGCGCAGGTCAGCGACTGCTGCCGGCCCTAGATCTCTGATTTGGGACTGGTATATGCTGGCGGCCGCCTTAGCGCAGCCTCTCGAACAAAACCGGCCCCTGCGGATGCTGGCGCGGCGTTTCCTGCAACGGCCGGATGCGGCGCTCGCCGAGCGGGTGCTGCTGCAAGCGCGCGAAGAATACATCAAAAATAGCGCCGGGCAGCCTAGCTATCGATAGGCGCGGGACCCGGCGCTAACAGCGCCACCCGCTTACGCTCAGCCGGGCCGGGGCCCCAGCCCGGCCGCCGCGTGCGGTAGCATGGTAGACGACCCCTATGGATCACTTCCGTTGCCCGTACTGCCACGATCCGGTTGTGGGCGTAGGCCCGAACGCACGGGCGTTTGTATTTAACGTTGCCGTGCGCCAGGTGGTGGACAACGCCGAAGCGCTGCGCGCCGGAGACGTGCTCGTGGTGGTGGATTCGACCATTCATCCCGAAGACCACGCCATCCACCGTTGCGACGATCCCGGAGGCAAGCTAGTGGTCAAATGGTTCGAGCACCACGCGACGGAGGCATACTCGGCAATCAACTTTGCCATCCGCCAGAGCATTGAGGCGCATCGGTAATTCCATGGCGATCTCAGCCGAGCTGCTGGAAATTCTGGTTTGCCCCGACGACCACGCGCCGGTGCGGCTGGTGGGACCAGCCGAGCAGCCGACCGGGCTGAAATGCGAGCGCTGCCTGCGCGTGTATCCCATCCGCGACGATATTCCGGTGATGCTGATCGAGGAAGCCACGCGCGACTCCGCGGCCGGCGGCAATGGATGAGATCCTGCCTGCGCTGCCAGGCGGCGCGGCCGTAGCGTTTATCCGTTTGCGCAGCCTGGGCGACACACTGCTGATGACGCCGGCGGCAGCGGCGTTGAAAGCGTGGCGGCCGGGTTTGCGCACGGCAGTGCTGATCGAGCCCCGCTTTGCGGACGTGGTCCGCCATAATCCTGATTTCGATCAAGTCATCGAAGTGCCCGCCGGCCTGGCGGGGCGGTGCCGCGCCCTGGGACAACTGCGCGCCTTTCGGCCGCAGGTGGTGCTGGGGCTGCACGGCGGATCCACCGCGGCCATGCTGGTGCGCGCCTCAGGTGCCCCGGTGCGGGCCAGCTTTGCCGGCCTGCGCCACCGCTGGGCTTACAACCGGCTGGTGCCGCCGCAGGCGCCGCCCGCGGGGCGCGAACGCCTGCATACGGTCGAGCACATGTTGTCGCTGCTGACGGGGCTGGGGTTGCCGCCGGTCGAGGCCGGAGCGCTGCGGCTGCACGTGCGTCCGGAGGCGCGCGCGCGCATGAGGCAGCGCCTGGCGCAGCGCGGGGTAACGGGCGCCTATGCCTTCCTGATTACCGAAGCGCGTGAGCCGGCTATGCGCTGGCCGCTGCCGAAGTTTGCCGCGCTGACGGCTTGGCTGCGGCAAACCTACGGGCTGGCGAGCGTGCAGGCCAGCGCCGAAGCGGGAGAGCCGGTCGAGGGCGCGACGCTGATCTCGGGCACGAGCACGGAGGAATTGATGGCGCTCGAGGGTGAAGCCGAACTGGTGGCCGGCAACGACGGCGGTCCGGTGCATATCGCCACGGCGCTGGGAAAACCGGTCGTGGTGGTGTACTCGACGCCCGACGGTGCGGGGGGGCATCCGTGGCTGGCGGCGAGCCGCTGGCGCCCGCGGCAGCCGATAGAGGCGATCGCGGTGGAAGAGGTCGAGGCGGATATCGCAGCGCTACTGGCCCCCGTAGCCCCAGCCCGGCTCCGCTAGTCCACCTTGAGCACGGCGAGAAAGGCTTCCTGCGGAATTTCGACGCGGCCCAGCTTCTTCATCCGCTTCTTGCCCTCCTTCTGTTTTTCCAGCAGCTTGCGCTTGCGCGAGATGTCGCCGCCGTAGCACTTGGCGAGCACGTCCTTGCGCACGGCGCGGACGGTTTCGCGGGCAATGACCTTGCCGCCAATGGCGGCCTGAATGGGCACTTCGAACTGCTGGCGCGGGATCAACTCCTTCATCTTGGCGGCCAGCGCCTTGCCGCGCTCGAAGGATTTCTCGCGGTGCAGGATGGTCGAGAGCGCGTCCACGGACTCGCCCGCCACCAGGACGTCGAGCTTGACCAGATCCGAGGGCTCATAGCCGCGCAGATGATAGTCGAGCGAAGCATAACCGCGCGAGACGGTCTTCAGGCGGTCGTAGAAGTCGAGTACCACCTCGTTGAGCGGCAGGTCGTAGCGGAGCATCACGCGCGCCGGGCCCAGGTACTCAAAGCCCTTTTGCACGCCGCGCTTTTCCTCGCACAGCTTGAGGATGCCGCCTAGGGCGTCATCGTTGGCGATGATGGTGGCGGCGATGACCGGCTCCTCGACGCGGTCGATGTCGCCGGACGGGGGCAATTTGTCGGGGTTGTCCACATTGCGGGAGGTGCCGTCGCGCAGGAAGACATGGTAGCGGACGCCGGGCGCGGTGACGATAAGGTCGAGATTGAACTCGCGCTCCAGCCGCTCCTGGACAATTTCCATATGCAGCAGGCCCAGGAAGCCGCAACGGAAGCCGAAGCCGAGCGCGGCCGAGCTTTCCGGCTCGAAGTAGAACGAGCTGTCGTTGAGGCGCAGCTTTTCCAGCGCATCGCGCAGCAGAGCGTGCTGATCGGTTTCGGTGGTGTAGAGGCCGGCGAAGACCATCGGCTTGCTCTGCTCGAAACCGGGCAGGGGCGAGGCGGCCGGATCGGCGTCGCTGGTGATGGTGTCGCCAATGCGGGCGTCGGCGACGCGCTTGATATTGGCCACCAGCAGGCCGACTTCCCCGACCGTCAGCTCCTTGACGTCGACCGGCTTGGGCGTGCGCACCGCAAGCGATTCCACCTGAAAGGTCTGACCTTCGGCCATGAGCCGGATCTTTTGTCCGACGCGCAGCGTGCCTTCGCGCACGCGCGCCAGCAGAATGACGCCGCGATAGGCGTCGAACCAGGAGTCGAACAGCAGCGCCCGCAGGGGCGCGTCCGGGCTGCCGGAGGGAGGGGGAATGCGCTCGATAATGGCCTCGAGCACCGCGGCCGTGCCCAGGCCGGTTTTCGCCGAGGCCAGCACGGCGCGGCTGGCGTCCAGGCCGATGACGGTCTCTATTTGCTCGCGCACGCGCGCGGGATCGGCGCCGGGCAGATCCACCTTGTTGATGACCGGAATGATCTCGAGATTCTGGTTTACCGCCAGATAGGCGTTGGCCACCGTCTGCGCCTCCACGCCCTGGGCCGCATCCACCACCAGGAGCGCACCTTCGCAGGCGGCGAGACTGCGCGAGACCTCATAAGAGAAGTCCACGTGGCCGGGCGTATCAATCAAGTTGAGCTGGTAGAGGTGTCCGTCGGCGGCGCGATAGTCGAGGCGCACGGCGTGGGCCTTGATGGTGATGCCGCGCTCCCGCTCCAGGTCCATGGCGTCGAGCACCTGCTGCTGCATCTCGCGCGCGGCGAGAGCGCCGGTGGCTTCCAGTAGCCGGTCGGCGAGCGTACTCTTGCCGTGGTCCACGTGGGCCACGATGGCAAAATTACGGATGAAGCGGGACTCCATTTTGCTCGGCGCGGGACCCCGCGTGGCTGCGCCACGCGACCCGCTTGACGCTCGGCAGGGCTGGGACCCTTGGGCCCAGATCCGCCTCGCTCGAGGTGGGAACGCAGTTGGCGGTCAGGCTTTCAGTCTACTAGACTAGTCAGCAGCTATGCCGACCGTGCCTGAACTGGAAAACGTGCGGCTGGAGATCGCCGCGCCTCTGGCGAGGATCACGATCCACCGGCCGGACAAGCTGAACGCGCTCCATCGCGCCACGCTCGAGGACCTGCGCCGCGCCTTCGCCGCCTGCCGCGAGGATCGCGCGCTGCGCGCGATTGTGCTCACCGGCGCCGGCCCCAAGGCCTTCGCCGCCGGCGCCGACATCGGCGAGATCTCCGGGCTGGGAGCGGTCGAGGCGCGCGCCTTTTCCCAGGCGGGCAACGCGCTGTTCCGCGAAATCGAACTGTTCCCGATCCCGGTGTTGGGCGCCATCAATGGCTTTGCCCTGGGCGGCGGATTGGAGCTGGCCATGGCCTGCACGCTGCGCTACGCCAGCGACAACGCGAAGCTGGGGCAGCCGGAGGTGAAGCTGGGCCTGATTCCCGGATACGGCGGCACGCAGCGGCTGGCGCGGCTGGTGGGCTCCGGGCCCGCGCTGCAAATGCTGCTGAGCGGGGAGCCGATTTCCGCGGCCGAGGCGCTGCGGCTGGGCTTGGTCAACGCCGTGTTGCCACAGGCTGAGCTTCTGCCCGCCATCGAAGCCCTGGCCGGCAAAATTGCCGCCAACGCGCCGCTCGCCGTGCAGTACTGTTTGCAAGCCGTGCGTGCGGGGGCGGAAATGAGCCTGGAGGAGGGCCTCGCGTTTGAAGCCAACTTGTTTGCGCTCTGCTGCGCCAGCCAGGACATGAAGGAAGGCACGCGAGCCTTTTTGGAAAAGCGCGCGCCACAATTTCATGGCGTCTAGAATTGCGGGCCATCTCAGCGCCAAGGGCATGCGGTTTGCCGTGGTGGTGAGCCGCTTCAATGAGTTCATAACCCGGCGCCTGGAAGCCAGCGCCGTGGACACGCTCTCCCGCTTGGGCGCGGCAGCGGTGGAGATCATCGAGGTGCCGGGGGCGTTTGAAATTCCAGCCGCCGCCCGCACCGCGGCCGAGAGCGGAACGTTCGCCGCCGTGGTCTGCCTGGGACTGATCTTGCGCGGCGAAACACCTCACTTCGACTTCATTGCCCGGGAAACGACGCGAGGCATTGGACAGTCGGCGCTGGAAACGGGCGTACCCCATGCCTTCGGCGTGCTCACCTGCGACACCCTCGAGGAGGCCATCCAGCGCGCCGGACTTAAGGGGGGCAACAAAGGTGCCGAAGCGGCGCTGGCCGCCGTCGAGATGGCCAACCTGTTCCTGCTGCTGCGCCGGGCTCCTGATCGGCGCGGGGCCCCGCGCGGCTCTGCCGCGCGACCCGCTTTCGCCCGGCCGGGTTGGCGGCCCAAGACCCCAACCCGGTCGGGCGTGCCCAAGCTTGCAAAGTGAGGTAGAATTCAAGTATTCGCAGGTGCTAGCGAGCGCCTTGCAATTTCGTGGCTAGCGATCCGAGGGTGAATGAACCCACCCGGTGCTGGCCACCGCGCTCGCGGACGACGTGCAGATAGTCAACAAATCGGTTCCTTGGCGGACTGAAACCGCCTGGAGGTAATCCTTGAGTACTACGAGTTCACCCGCGGTGGACGCCGCGGGGCAGACTTCTGGCTTGCAGCGCCGCATCGTGGTGGCTGTAGATGACCTGTTCTTTCTGGCTAAAATCCGCGAAACGGCGCGCCAGCTTAAGATCAACCTCGAGATGGTGAAAACCGACCAGGAGCTGCTGGAGAAGGTCGCCACTCCGCCGGCCCTGATCATTCTGGATTTGAACAGCGCCGCGCTCAAGCCGATTGCGACCATCATCAAGATTCGCCACAACCCGGAATTGAAGAAGACGCCGATGATCGGCTTCTTGAACCATCTGCAAGCGGAACTGAAGCTGAAGGCCCAGGAAGCGGGCTGCGACCTGGTCATGCCGCGCTCGGCGTTTTCGCAAAACCTGCCCGGCCTGATGCGCCGCCATGGCTTACCGGAAGCCGATTAGTGGCTCGGCCACCCCGTACTCGGGACGCCCTCCCGCTGGTCGGGCTGAACCCTGGGTCTCGCCCGGCAGCGGGCGCCCGCTGGCGCTCACCGGGTCTACAAGTTGCCGCAACCGAGTGCCCGGCGTCCTAAAATAACTCTGATGAGCCCGGAACGTACTACCGGCGCCAAGCTTGGGCGCGCGGCCGCCATGCTGTGGCGGCAGCGCCAGCGCCTGCAGCAGGCGCCGCTGCAATCAGCGGCAGCACGGCTGGGCCGGGCGGCCGGCACGCTGGGCGGGGAGAAGGCGCAGGCGCACGCGCGCACACCGGGCGCCTTGGGAGCAGCATTTCGCAGTGGACGGCGCGCGCTGTGGGCCCATGCCGGCAATGCCCTCGGCCGTCTGGGGCTGCAGGTCTCGGCCGTGCTGTACCTGATCTTTGCCGTCGGCTTCGGATGGGCGGGCGTCAACGGCTGGATGGCTGATCGCACCCACTTGCATATTCCTGTCTCGACCAGCCTGACCCAAGCCTCTGGAGCCACCCAGTTCGAGCTGGCGCTGGCTGTCATCTTTGCCTACTTCGGTATCAGCTCGCTGCTGCGAGCGGCGGCGAGGCGCTCGTGAGCGCGAACGAAAAGCAGAAGGGCCTCTACCGGCCGTCCGACCTGGACGGGTTGGACTACGCGCGCGATCTGGGCGATCCGGGCCAGTATCCGTTTGCGCGCGGCGTGCGCGCGGACATGTACCGCGGGCGGCTGTGGACGATGCGCCAGTACGCCGGCTTCGCCGATGCCGAAGAATCCAACCGGCGCTATCGCTACTTGCTGGAACAGGGGACTACGGGGCTCTCGGTCGCCTTCGATCTGCCCACCCAGATCGGGCTTGACAGCGATGCCGTGCTGGCGCGGGGAGAGGTGGGCCGCGTCGGCGTCGCCATCGGCTCGCTGGAGGACATGGAGCGGCTGTTCGCGGGCATCGCGCTGGAGAAGATTTCGACCTCGATGACCATCAACGCCAGCGCGGCCATCCTGCTGGCCTTCTATGTGGCCGCGGCGAAGCGCCAGGGAGCGGATCCGCGCCGGCTGCAGGGCACCGTACAGAACGACATTCTCAAGGAGTACATCGCGCGCGGAACCTATATTTACCCGGTGCGGCCGGCGCTGCGCCTGGTCACCGACATCATCGAGTACGGCTCGCGCGAGATGCCGGAGTGGAACACGATCTCGATCTCCGGCTACCACATCCGCGAGGCCGGCTCGACCGCGGCCCAGGAAATCGCCTTCACCCTGGGCAATGGAGCCGCCTACGTGCAGGCGGCGCTCGAGCGCGGCCTCGACGTGGATGCCTTCGCCCCGCGGCTGTCGTTTTTCTTCAACGCGCACAGCCACCTGCTGGAGGAAGTCGCCAAGTTCCGCGCCGCACGCCGCATGTGGGCACGCCGGATGCGCGAGCGCTTTGGCGCCAAAAATCCCAAGTCGTGGATGCTGCGCTTCCATACCCAGACCGCCGGCTCAACCCTGACCGCGCAACAACCGCACGTGAACGCCGTGCGCACCGCCTATGAGGCGCTGGCGGGCGTGCTCGGCGGCACGCAATCGCTGCACACCAACGCGTTCGATGAAGCCTTGGGGCTGCCCACCGAAGAGGCGGCACGGCTGGCTCTGCGCACGCAACAGGTGCTGGCGTACGAGACCGGCGTGGCCGGGATTGTGGATCCGCTGGCCGGCTCCTACTACGTGGAGGCAATGACGACGGAGTTGGAGCAGCAGGCCGAAGCGTACCTGGAGAAGATCGAAAGCTGGGGCGGAGCGCTCGAAGGCATGCTGCACGCCATCGAAAGTGGCTATGTGCAGCGGGAAATCCAGACCGCGGCCTACGCCTGGCAGCAGGGGCTGGAGTCGGGCGAACACGTGGTCGTTGGCGTGAATCGCTTCGCCCAGGAGGAATTGACGCCTCCGCCGGTGCTGCGCATCGCGGGCGAGGTCGAGCAGCGGCAGTGTCAGCGTTTGCGCGAGTTGCGGCAGCGGCGCGACGCCGGCCGCGCAGCGGCGATGCTGGAGCGTGTACAGGCCACCGCCGCGGGAGACGAGAACCTGCTGCCCGCGATCATCGCAGCCGTGGACGCCGAGTGCACCTTGGGGGAAATTGCCAACGCCATGCGAGCGGTCTTTGGAGAATACCGGGAAGCCGTGGTGGTGTAGGCTTTTGCCTCATTATCGAGTGGTGAAGCTCGTCTGGGGGGCGGGGTCCACGTTGCGCGAGGCGGGGGATTCCTGCAGCCGATAGAGGTGATTGAGCGGACCCGGGCCGGGGCCAATCGCGTAGGCTTGCCGGAGCGCTGCTGTGAGATAGGCCTTGGCAATTACCACCGCGTCCTGCATTTGTTTGCCGTTGGCCAAATTCGCGGCCAAAGCGGCCGAAAACGTGCAGCCGGTGCCGTGAGTGTTGGGCGTGCGCACCCGGTCGGCAGTGAGGGTCACAAACTTCTGCCCGTCGTAGAGCAAGTCGGCCGGACGCTCCAGGTGTCCGCCTTTGAGGATCACGTACTGCGGGCCCAGTTCGTGCAGCTTGACCGCGGCCTGCTCAAACTCCGCCGGCTTGCTGGGGCGCAGGCCGACCAGGGCTTCGGTCTCATCCAGGTTCGGCGTGATGACATTGACCAGGGGAATCAATTGCGTCCGCAGGCTCTCCCAGGCTTTGGCATCCGTGAGCGCCGCGCCGGATGAGGCGTTCCGCACCGGGTCGAGCACGACCCACGGCACGGGATGACGTTGCAACATTCGGGCCACGACCTCGACTCCGGCGCGGCTTCCCAGCATGCCGATCTTGACGGCGCGCGGCGTCAACTCGGCCATTAGCGCCTCCAATTGGCGCTCGAGCAAATCCGGCGCGACCGCTTCATACGCTATCGCCCCCTGCGTCGTCTGCACTGTCAGCGCCGTGATGCAAGCCAACCCGTAGCCTTGGTTGGCGGCAATGGTCTTGATATCGGCCAGCACGCCGGCGCCAGCGGTGGGATCAAAGCCAGCTATGGTCAGCACCAAAGGAGGCGCGACGGGTTGAGGGGCCATTTAAATGGTGTAGTCCCAATAGGGTGCGAATGCAAGCGAGAAAATTCCACAACGGCACGTGCAACCAAGCCGCCCGATCCGGCACTCAGGTGCAGATACATGCTGGGCATCGTACCTGCCGCGGGAAGCGCCACCCGCATGCAGCCGCTGGGGGGATCGAAGGAGCTGCTGCCGCTGGGCCGGCACAGCAGCACCGCCGGACAACCAGGCCGGATGCGAGTGGTCGCCGACTACCTGATCGAGCGCATGCTGCTGGCCGGGGCCGATCGCATCTGCCTGATCGTCTCGGCCGAAAAATCCGACCTGATCCGCTATTACGCGCGCAGCAGTTGCGCCGAGCGGATATTCTTTGCGGCGCAGCCGGAGCCGGCCGGCTTGTGCGATGCCGTGTTCCGCGCCGCTCCCTTGGTCCAGCCCGGCGAGCCGGTTCTGGTGGGGTTGCCGGATACGGTCTGGTACCCGCGCACCGCGTTTGCGCAAGGGTTGCGCGACTCGGTCCACCTGATTACGTTCCCGGTGAGCCATCCGGAGGAGTTTGATGCGGTGCTGGAAACAGCACCCGGGGTGGTGAGCCACGTCGAGGTGAAGCAGCCGGGCGCGGCCAAGCGCCGCGTTTGGGGTGCGATCACCGCGCCGGGAGAAGCGTTCCTGCGTCTGGAGCAACTGTGGCGCGCACGCGGGCGGCGCGACCTGTTCCTGGGCGATCTGTTCAATGCCTGGATGGCGGACGGCGAGCCGGTAAGCTGCGATCAGCAAGGCACGCAGTACTGGGACATCGGCACCCCGGCCGGGTATGAGCGCGCGCTGCGCGATCGCGTCTGGGTCAGCGAAGAGGAGGTGGCTCGGCCACCCCGTACTCGGGACGCCCTCCCGCTGGTCGGGCTGTAGCCGGGCTTCGTTCCCGGTAGCTGACGCCCACTGGCGCCCAGATTGTTCCAAGTTGCCGGGCACGCGGTCTCAGGGTGAGGATTCCGGCGGCGGCGCCGTCGGCGGCAGAATGAGGCTCTGTTCGCCTTCAAACGTCCGCCAGCGGATCCACACCACCCGCAAGATCGCCATGATCGGCACGGACAGGTAGACACCGATCACGCCCGCCACCTCCGCCCCGGCAATCACGCCGAACAGCACCGCCAGCGGATGCAACTGCACCCGCTGGCCAAACATGTTCGGCGAAAGGTAGTAGTCCATGACCACGCGCCAGGCGCCAATGAACAGGATCACCAAAACCACATGGGGATAACCGGCAAAGAAGGCGATGGCGATCACCATGACGGCGCCAATCAGCGGTCCCACCATGGGAATAAAGTCCAACAGGCCCGCCGTAATCCCCAGCGCCACCGCATAGGGAAGGCGGAACGCCACAAATCCCGCCAAGTAGACCAATAGGGTCAGCACGGTCAGGATGATCTGAATGCGGATGTAATTGGCCAGTACGTCATGCACATCCTGCAGCATTCCGCGCACGAATGAGCGCTGACGCCGCCGCGCCAACTGATCCAAAATGGCCTGCGCAAAGCGTCCGCCGCTCATGAGGAAGAAGATCGCCAGAATCGGGACCAGCACGATCCAAATGAGGTTGCGGGCGAACTGACCGAGCCCGTTCAACATGGTTTGCAGCCAGCCAGAAACCGCGCGCGGATGAGAGGCGAAAAACTGCTGTATCCGCTGCTCGATGTGGGGATCCCAGTGCCGCATCTGGGCCACGTGCTGAATGATCTGGCCGCTGACCAGGCGGTGCGTCAGGCTGGGCAGCTCGGTGGACAAATGACTTGCTTGCGTGACGATGCGTGGGCCGACAAAGTAGAAAAACAGGCCGATCGCGACGAGCAGCAGCAGGTAGAGCAACAGCACTGCCCGGCCGCGCGTCAGGCGCAGACGGTGCTGAAAACCCGACACCGCGGGTTCGAGCAAATAGGCGAAGAGGATAGCGAAGAGAAAGGTGACCAGGGTGCGCCAGGCGAAGTAGATGAACACGATCGCCAGGCCGTAGAGCAGAATCGTGGCGAGAACACGCGCCGTTCGCGCATCAAAGATCAGCATCGCACACCCGGCGGCTCCCGCCGCCTTTGTGCGGGGCTGCGCGCATGGCCTCGCGTCGGCCCGTGCCCGGGCGCCTCGCGAGCATAAGCGAGGCGCGCGGCGAAGCCGCGCTGGGGCCCGCGCCAATCAAGAAGAATGCGATCATGGGTGAAGGCATAGGCATGGCAATCACCGCCGTAGGGGCTTGGATGCTGCTGTTGTTCGTGGTGGTGAACTTTGCCGTCGCCGCTGCCGGCGCCCGCATCGGCGGACGCAGCCATTACACCGAAATTTGGTACGACAGCCTGCGTAAGCCGGCCAGCTATCCGCCGGAGTGGGTGTTTGCCCCGGTCTGGAGCTGCGTTGCCATCGTGACCGGCCTGGCGGGATGGCTCATCTGGCGCCAATGGATGCAAGGGGCGGACGCAACCGCGCTTGTACTTTATGGCTTTTGCCTCGGCTTTAACGCCGTCTGGCAAGGAGAGGTGTTCGGACTGCGGCGGCTGGGCTTGGGGTTGGCCTTCGCCTGGCTGCTTTGGGGCACCCTCGCGCTCACCATGCTCTACACCGCGGCCGACGGCACCTGGGACTGGCTCTGGCTGATTCCCTACTGGGTTTGGGTCGCCTACGGACTTCGGCTCAATCATGCGTTGTGGGCACGCAATCAGGTGCGCGCGCTGCCGCCCTCCTCGCTCGCATCCGCCACTGAGGAAGCGGAAGCCAGCCCCGAGCCCCCGCCGCAGTAACGACGGGCGGGTATTCTAAGAGCAGTGAGGCCGCCGCCGATCTATCTCGACCATCACGCCACGACGCCGGTTGACCCGCGTGTGTGGGCGGCGATGGAGCCTTTCTTCATGCGTGAGTTCGGGAACGCCGCCAGCAACAGCCACGCTTTTGGGTGGGCGGCAGCCAAAGCCGTACAGCAGGCGCGAACCCAAGTCGCCGCTCTCATCGGCGCCGAAGCGAACGAGATCGTGTTCACCAGCGGCGCCACCGAAAGCGACAATCTGGCCATTAAGGGCGTGGCCGATTGCCATCGCGGCCGCAAGGCGCACGTGGTTACCACCGCCATCGAGCATCACGCCGTGCTCGACCCCTGTGCGCGCCTCGAAGCCGAAGGGTTCGCTGTGACCCGGCTTGGGGTTGACCTCCAAGGTCGCATCCGGCTCAACGAACTCGAGGCTGCCCTGCGGCCGGAAACAGTGCTCGTCAGCATCATGGCGGTGAACAACGAGATCGGCGTGATCCAGGACATGGAGGCCATCGGCGCGATCACGCGCGCGCGCGGCATCGTGTTGCACTCCGACGCCACCCAGGCGGTAGGCAAAATTCCGGTGGACGTAAGCCGCTGGAACGTGGACCTGATGTCGCTGTCAGGCCACAAGATGTATGGGCCCAAAGGCGTGGGCGGCCTCTACGTCAAGCGTGGCTGCAAGCTGACCTGCCAGCAGGATGGCGGCGGCCACGAGCGCGGGTTGCGCTCGGGCACACTGAACGTCCCCGGCATCGTGGGCCTCGGCGCCGCCGCGGCGCTCGCGGCCGAGGGGATGGTGGAAGAGAACCGGCGCATCGGCGCCTTGCGCGACCGGCTGCGTGATCGCATCATGGCTGGACTGGACAGTGTGAAGGTGAATGGCAGTTGCATCGATCGCGTGGCGCATAACCTGCATCTGACCTTGCCAGAGGTGGATGCCACGACGCTGATGATGAGCATGCCCGAAGTCGCTTGTTCGTCGGGCTCTGCTTGCACTTCCACTTCGACCACCGCCTCCCACGTACTTCTGGCCATTGGACTGAGTGAGGATGAGGCCCAGCGCTCGCTCCGCTTCGGCCTGGGACGCTTTACCACGGAAGCAGAAATTGACCGCGCCGCCGCTCGCGTGGTGGAAGCCGCCCGGCAACTACGGGCCTTGGTTTAAGACCATGGCGGAGGTACTGAGCTGGGATGACGCGGAGGAGATCGCGCAAATCCTGCGCGAGCGCTTCCCCGACAACGACCCGGAAACCGTGGCCGAGTTGGAGATTGCGCGCTGGGTGCGCGAAATCCCGATGCTGGAGGGCGAGCCGGCTGCGGGCGTCGCCTTCGGGCGCCAAATCGAGGCCATCCGCGAAGCGTGGCGCCGCCGAGTGTAGTATTCGGCCGCTATACTGGACGTTATGGCGCTTTCCGAGAAGATCCAGCAGGACATGGTCGCAGCGATGAAAAGCCGCGAGGAATTGCGCCTCTCCACGCTGCGCATGATGAAGTCCGCCATCCAGTACCGCAAGGTCGAGATCGGCCACGATC
>JBOGKL010000196.1:0-2376 GCA_050745525.1 Terriglobales bacterium
CCCCCCGGGACCCCAGCCCGGGCGGCTCCCGTTCAGCCTTCTGGTTATCGTGTGGATGCTGCTCGCCAGCTCCGTCGCGGCGATCTTGGCCGCCGTTTGTTTTCGGCGCGCCGACATTGTTCCCTTGGCCGGACAGGTTTTCCGCGGCGCCGCGGCGCAATGGCTGATGGCGGGCATTGCCGCCCTAACCCTGGTCATCGGTGTCGGGATGCTGCAGCTACGCGCCTGGGCGCGGATCGCCGCCCTCGTGATTTTCTCCTTCGACATCGTCAACAGTTTCGCGATGGTGCTGGTGCCCGGCGCCCTGAAGCGTTATTTTGCCGCGGCGTTGGCGATGAGGCCCGCACTCCAACAACCGTCATCCTTTGGCGCGTTTGTCTTCGGTCTCGCGCTGACCACGGCGGGCGTTCTGCTCTGCCTGTACTACCTCTGGACGCGCAAGAGTGCCTTTGAGCCTGCTCCGCTGGCCACGCCGGCCGAGCCTGAGCCTACGCCCGCGCCGGACTACCGCTAGCGGGGCTGCCCGCGCCTACAGGACGCGGAGGACGTCGGTGCGGGTGAGGATGAAGGTCTTGTCGGTTTTGAAGTCGCGCACCAGCACGGCCGGGTTTTCGTCCGTGATCATGGTGGCCAGCAGATCGACGGGCGTGGAGATGTCCACGAAGGGAAAGGCCGGCTGCATGATGCTGTCCAGGGGTTGGCTCTTGATCTCCGGGCGCTCGAGCAGCACCTTGTAGAGTTGCGCCTCGTTCAAGGAGCCGACCAGGCGATGATCCTGGGTGATGGAGATCTGGCTGAAATCGTGCAGGCTCATGACTCGCAGCGCGTGCTCGATGGGTTCGTGCGCCTCGACCGAGAACAGCTCGCCGGACAAACCCGCCGCCACCAGGTCGCGCGCCGTCATGCCGCTTTTTTCCAGGAATCCGCGCTCGCGCATCCAGTCGTCGTTGAACATCTTGCCCAGGTAGCGCGAGCCGTGGTCGTGAAAGATGATCACCACCATGTCGCCTTTATGGAAGTTGTTCTTCAACTGCATCAGGCCAGCCATGGCCGCTCCGGCTGAGTTACCGGCGAAGATGCCCTCCTCGCGCGCGATGCGGCGGGTCATGAGGGCGGCGTCCTTGTCGGTGACCTTTTCGAAGTGGTCCACGACGGAAAAATCCACGTTGCGCGGCAGGAAATCCTCGCCGATGCCCTCGGTGATGTAGGGATAGATTTCGTGCTTGTCGAACTCGCCCGTTTCCTTGTACTTCTTGAACACCGAGCCGTAGGTGTCTATGCCCCAGACCTTAATCTCGGGGTTGCGTTCTTTTAGATAACGGCCCGTGCCGCTGGCCGTGCCTCCGGTGCCCACGCCGACGACGAGGTGGGTGATCTTGCCGTCGCACTGCTCCCAGATTTCCGGGCCGGTTTGCTCGTAATGGGCGGCGGTGTTGGAGAGATTGTCGTACTGGTTCGCCTTCCAGGCGTTGGGGATCTCGCGCGCCAGGCGGTCGGAAACGGAATAGTAGGAGCGCGGGTCTTCGGGCTCGACATTGGTGGGGCAGACGATGACCGCGGCCCCGAAGGCCTGCAGGGCGTCAATTTTTTCCTTCGATTGCTTGTCGGTGGTGGCGAAGACGCACTTGTAGCCCTTAATGACCGCGGCAATCGCCAGTCCCATGCCGGTGTTGCCGCTGGTGCCCTCGACAATCGTTCCGCCCGGGCGCAGAACCCCGGCGCGCTCGGCATCTTCGATCATCTTGATCGCCATGCGATCTTTGATGGAGTTGCCGGGGTTGAAGGTCTCCAGCTTGGCGTAGACCTCGGCGGCCATGCCCCGCGTGATGGTGTTGATGCGGACCATGGGGGTATGGCCGATGGCTTCGAGAATGTTTTGGCAGAGCTTCATGATTGGCGCGGGACCCGGCGCGGCCGGCACAGCCCTATTTTACCTGTTGGCCGCATTCGTGGGATACTCCGAGCCAGCATTATGTCGCGGAGGAATCCATTGCAGACGAGTTACTCCCGCAAGCTTCTCATTTTTGCCGTTCTCGCCCTCGGCCTTGGGGTCGCCGCGCAAGCACCGCGGCAGGTGAGCGCGGCCGCCTACGCGCATGCCGAAAGCTATTTGGGCTTTCATGTGGACCCGCTGGTGACGGGTGAGATGAACGGCGCTCACTGGCTGCCCGACGGGCGCTTCTGGTACTCCAGCAGCGAGGCGCAGGGGCCCAATTACGTGCTGGTGAACCCGGCGCGGGCCACGCGCGAGCCGGCGTTCAATCGGGAGGCGCTGGCGCAGGCGCTCAGCGCCGCATCCGGCGAGCGCTTCACGGTGAGGAACCTGAACGTCACCGGCTTGACCTTTTCCCCCGACGGGCGCTACGTCACCCTGAC
>JBOGKL010000197.1:0-2288 GCA_050745525.1 Terriglobales bacterium
GCGGTTATGGAACAAGGCAAGGTGAAGTGGTTCAACGACGCCAAGGGATTTGGATTTATCACGCGCGAGGGCGCGCCGGACGTGTTCGTCCACTATTCGGCGCTGCCGCCGGGAGGTTTCCGCACGCTGAAGGAAGGGCAAGCGGTGCAATTTGAGGTGGTGGACGGGCCCAAGGGGCCGCAGGCAGCCAACGTCACGGCCGCGTAGCGGCCGTTTGCTATTATTCGCGGCGGCCACTTCCCTGCTGCTGGTCTTGGCGGGAGCGCGGGCGCAGACGCCCCACCCCCGTCCGCGGACGCGGGACATCGGACTCATCACCGGAATCTTGCCGATCGGGCGGCTCGACGCCATCACGGACGTGCCAGGGGTCGAGATCGGGCAGGTCACGCTCGACGACCACAAGAACATCCACACGGGGGTGACGGCGATCCTGCCGCACGCCGGGAACATGTTCCAGCACCCGGTGCCGGGGGCGGTGTTCGTGGGCAATGCGTTCGGGAAGCTGATGGGCTCGACCCAGATCCGCGAGCTGGGGCGGATCGAGACGCCGATTCTGCTGACCTCGACGCTAAACGTGCCGCGCGTGGCTGACGCGCTGCTGAGCTACATGATGCAGTTGCCGGGCAACGAGCGCGTGCAGTCCATCAACCCGGTGGTGGGCGAAACCAATGACGGCTACCTGAGCGACATCCGCGGACGGCACGTGGACCAGAAGGATGTGTTTGAAGCCATCGAGACGGCTCGAAGCGGACCGGTGGCGGAGGGATCGGTGGGGGCGGGCGCGGGCACGGTGGCCTTCGGGTTCAAGGGCGGCATCGGGACAGCCTCGCGCCATCTGCCGGCGAACTTGGGCGGATGGACGGTGGGGGTGCTGGTCCAGACGAACTTTGGCGGGATCTTGAGCATTGACGGTGCGCCGGTGGGGCGGCTGCTGGGGCGGTATTACCTTAAACGCCAGCTCGAGGGAAGCGGCGACGCGGCGCGCGGAGCCGATAGCGACCACACCGCCGACGGCTCGTGCATGATCATCGTCGCCACCAACGCGCCGGTGGGCTCGCGCAACCTGCGTCGCATGGCGGCGCGCACCATGTTCGGGCTGGCGCGGACGGGCTCAGCGGCCAGCAACGGCTCAGGCGACTACGCCATCGCCTTTTCCACCGTGCCCGCGAATGCGGGGGTGCCCCGCGTGCGCAATCAAGACATGTCGCCGCTGTTTCTGGCTGTGATCGAGGCGACGCAGGAAGCGATCTATAACTCGCTGTTCAAGGCCACCACGGTCAGCGGGCGAGGACATACCGTCGAGGCCCTGCCGCTGCGGCGGACCGAGGCGATCTTGCGGCAGTATCACCTGATTCACTAGGACGGCACTGGCCCGATTGGGGCCGCTGCGCCGACCAACGGCGGGAGCGACCGGCGCTACGCAGGCGCTATGGCATAGACCCACTGTCCGTGTGGACTATTCCCGAGCCCTGACCAGGGAGCGAGCGCCACAGCACGAATACCGCGACGGTTACAAAGGCTGCGCCTATGAGCACGTCGCGGAGAACGTGGTTGGCGCGGCGGGGGCCGGCCTTTTGGGGCACAGCATGCGGGGTTCGCGCATGCGACTGAATTGCGGGCGCAGTCGGCACAGCTGGTGCCCTTGGCATCGTGACGGCAGGCGACTGGGCGCGCAGCAGGCACGGTGCGAGCGCCACTACGAAAATAAGGAGCAGACGCAGGAGCGGAAGGGGCGCGCAAGTATATTTCTGCATATCGTTGCGGCTCACTCGTGGGGCGTGAAGGTCGGGCCAATGGAGACCTGCGGTGGCGGGGCGCAGTTTTGGCCACACTCGTTCTGCACCTGCGCGCCCGGCGGTAAGCGCGGTCTGTGGGCCTTTGGCAACGGTTTGCAGGCTCAGGTCCCCTCCGCTGCTGTACGTCGCCGTTGCATAGGCAGAATTGAAATTGGCGACCAGGCCTTGGGCGATGCTCGCCGCAGTGCTGTACTCGGTGTTGTAGCTGTAATACGAGGCAGGCTCGCCGGCCACGCTGATCCTAATCAACCCGTAGTCGTACTCGTCGAGGCGATGGGCGGGAATGGACACGGTCGCGGTGTCCGTACCAGGGTTGCCGGTAACACAGGACGTAATGGCGGCGCCGAGGTCCAGCCGGCGGCCGGCGGTCGCGATGCTGTCGAGCGCTGTTTTTTGATCTGCCGTGTCTTCCAGCGTTGCCTTCAGGCCACTGACCATTAACGGACAGGCCGACCAAAGCAAGGCGGCTCCGCCGGCAGTGTATGGTGTGGC
>JBOGKL010000198.1:0-12193 GCA_050745525.1 Terriglobales bacterium
TGCAGTACCAGATGGCCGTTTGCCAGCGTGATGCGCACCCGCCCATACAGCGGGTCCTGATAGGTGCCCGTATAGGCGTCCAGAGCGCGCGAGGGATGCGTGCCGAGGTGCCGCTCACCCACCCGGCGCGCCCGCGCCCGTTTCTGTGCCGCTTCCATGCGCGTCTGGAAGTTTTGGAAGTAGCGGCTCCAGTGCGCATCGGACAGGCCCAGCAGTTGATCGGCAATGTGATACCCGAGCGCCTGCCGGTAAGTTCCGCCGCCCAGATTGATCAGCACCACGTAGCCGGTGTGTATCTCCGGAATCAGCACCACGAGCGCCGAGAACCCGTCAATGTCGCCGGGATGAAGAATCAGTTGATGTCCGCGGTAGTCCTGAATGAACCACCCCAGGCCATAGCTCAACTGCATCGAGTCGGGGAAAAACACGGTGCCCAGCTCGCCGTGGACGGGGATCACCATTTGCGGCGCATGCATGGCTTCGACGTTGCGGGCCGAGATCAGCCGCTGCCCGCCGTATTCGCCGTTGTTGAGTTGGAGCGCGATCCATTTCGCCATGTCACGCACGCTGGAGTTGATTGAGCCGGCCGGTCCGATGTTGTCAATGTTGCGCCACGGGATGGCCCGCGGCTCCCCGTTCGGCCCCGGCACGTGCGGCGCTGAAAAATCGGGCGACTGCTGCGCCACGACGGCGCTGGTGTCGGATTCGCTCATGCCGAGGGGCGTGAAGATGCGGCTCTTGACAAATGCGTCCCAGGTGCCGTGCGTCACCTCTCCGACGGCCACGCCGGCGGCGAGGAACATCAGGTTGTTGTACTGGAAGGTGGTGCGGAATCCGGCGCTGGGCTTGATGTAGCGAATGCGACGGACGATCTCGTCGCGGCTCAGCGCCGAGCCGTACCAGAGCATGCCGGATTCCGGATCGCCGGTGCGGTGGGTGAGCAGGTCGCGCATGGTGACGTACTCGTCCGCCATGGGATTGTAAAGGTGGAAGAATGGGATGTAGCTCTCCACCCTCCCCTCCCAGGACATCTTGCCCTCATCCACCAGCATGGCAATGGACGCCGCGGTAAAGGCCTTGGTGCAGGAGCCGATGTCGAACAGAGTATCCGGCGTCACCGGACGGCCGGTGCGCACGTCACGCACCCCAAATCCCCGCAGGTACACGGGCGCAGCGCCGCGCACGATGCCCACGGCGACACCGGGCACCTTCCAGTCTTTCATGCTGCGCTGGATGTAGGCGTTGAGCGCTGCCGCCCCGGCGAAGCCGGGGGCGGATTGCGCGCGTACCGCCGGCACGAACAGCAGCGCGAGCGCGGCGGCCGCACAGGCAGCAAGGCGGGAGAAGTTGCACTTGAACATGGTTAGAAATAGAACTTGAGCGCCAACTGGACGATGCGTGGACTGACGCTGGTGCTGGTAATGGTGCCGAAGGAGTTGCTGTACGAGAACTTGCCGCGCGCGTCAGTGCCGATGTTCGTGCTCGGGTTGCTGAATGAGGGCGTGTTGAAGGCGTTGAAAAACTCCCCGCGCAACTCAATCCGCCGGGCTTCGGTAAAAGAAATGTTCTTGACCAGGGCGATATCGAAATTTTGCTGCGCGGGACCGCGCACAATGCCCACTCCCGAATCGCCGAAGCCGGTCGCGCCATCGCTGGTGACCACGGCGGGGGCGCTAAAGCAGGCTTTGTTGAAATAGTTCCCGAGCCGGCTGCCCACGCTGCCGCTGGTGGTCAGGTCGGCATGCGAGCAGCCCGCCGCCAGGTTCGTATAGTCGCTGGCGTCCGCGCCCAAAAAGGCGTTGCTGAGGTCGGTTTCCGTAATCGTCATCCGCTGCCCGCTCTGGAACGTGGTTACTCCGGAAACCTGCCAACCGCCCAGCGTCTCGCGCCCGAGGCCCGTCCGTGGTCCGGGCAGATCGTAAACATAGCTCACAACCAGACGCTGCGGACGCACGAAGGAATCGAAGCCGTAGTTCGCGCTGGCCGTCTGATCGCCGGTGAGCTGGCCACCGTAGGAGGTGGCGGTGGAATAGGAGGGGTCATCCTCGAGATCCGCGGCCCAGGTGTAGGAGGCCAGAATCTGGAATCCATTGCTGAAGCGCTTGCTTACGGAGGCATCCAGCGCGTTGTACCATAGGTCGCCGTTGGTCTCCAGCAATTGTGCTTCACCGGCAGAAAACCCTTCATAGGGAACCCGCGATTGCAGGTTCTTCTTGGTATTGGTGGTCAGCCCGCGAATCGGATTGGAGGGCGAGGCACTCAAGGCCTGGTTAAAGTACACCGACTCGGCCAGATGCGTTCCCCGGCTGCCGTGATATCCCACCTGCAACACCCAGTTGCTCGCCAATTGAGTTTGTAAGTTCAACCCGAAGTCCTGGGTGATGCTGGGCCGGTAGTTGGGGTCAAAAATCAGCGGCGTCAGTGCCGTCGTGGGCGAATAGGGAACAAACTCCGGGAAGGTGGGCGCGGGCGGCAGCGCCGTGTTGGGCGTGGCCGGAGGAATGTATTCGGGTTCCCGGATCAAGCCATATGGGGGCGCGGCGAGCAGCTGGAGATACGGCTGCGCCGTGCTGCGTGTGTAGAACATCCCGTAGCCGCCGCGTAACACGAAGCGGCTGCCCGGCAGCTGCCAGGCAAAGCCCAGGCGGGGGGCAACATCATTGTCGCCAGTGTTGTTCAAGGCCGAGGTCGTATTGGCCTGCACCACGCCGGCCGGAAGTGCGCCGCCGGTGTAGTTGGACGCGACCACGTAGCCATCCAGCGAGCCGGCGGCCGAGGGATTCGGGTTTACCGCAGCCAAGTTGATGGTGGAGGCCCGTCCCAGGGCGTCCCCGATGGTTCCTTGATATTCATACCGCACGCCGAGATTCAGCATCAGCGCCCGGGTCAGGCTGTAGTTGTCCTCCAGATACAGATCGGCGTTCGTCGCCAACCAGTCGCGGTCCAACTCGCCCGGCAAATCCACACCCAGCAACACGTTGCCCATCAAAAAATCGGCAAAGGAGGGATACACCAGCGCGCCGAAGAAGTGAAAATTGTTCTCGAGCACTTGCCCGCGAGTCATGCCGCCACCGAAGTGCAGATTGTGCGCACCGTGGACGTAGCTGAGGGAGTCGCTGAAATCAAAAATATTCTGCGTGAGCTTGACGCCTTGTCCATTTCCGCCGAGGTTGAACCCACCCTGCGCCCCGGGCAACATCCCGATGTCCGGAAATACATTGTCGAAGCTCGGAGCGGTGGCGCACAGGCTGGCGAGGGTGAGGGGACCGGAAGTGCTCGCGGCGCATCCGGGTGTGGCGTAGCTCACATTCGGATAGCCTTGCACCAGCCCGGCCGGCAGGCGATGGTAGCCCAAGATCGCCTGGTTCAACAGGTGAGCGTTGAACACGTGCGTGTAGGTGAGCGACAACACGCGGGCGTCGCTCACGGTTCCCTGCGGAAATCCACCCACATTGAACACCCCAAGCCCGAGCTGGTTGCCGGGGTAATCCTCCGCCTGCTCGCTGTTGACGTTGAAATAGTTGACGGCAACGTGGTCCTTGGCGTTGGGATACCAGTCCATCTTGCCCAGCGCCTGATCTTCATGGTAGGTGCAGGCAGAACTCAAAACGGTGAACCCGGTCGTGGGGTTCTGGGCCGCGGGCACCAGGAAACTTCCATCCGCCAGCTTGGCGTTCAGCACCGACACCGCGGTGGGCGAGATGGCGGTGGTGGGACCGACGACGGGACCAAACAGGCTGGCATCGCCGGCAAACTCCGTGGCCAGCGCGGCCGGGGTGCGGCTGCCGGCGCTATTGGTCAGCCCGACCGGCAAATTTCCCTGCACCAGGCAGCCCGAGGTCAGCCCATCGCGCTGGCGCGTGCCCTGGTAGGAGCCGAAAAACAGCAACTTGTTCTTCACCAGCGGCCCGCCGAGGGTGAATCCGAACTGGTTCTGGTCCAGGATGCCGCGCGGCTGCTGGGCCGCGTTCAGAAAGAAGTCGTTGGCGTTCAGGGACGAGTTGCGCAGGTATTCCCACACGTCGCCATGCAGCTGGTTGCTGCCGGATTTGGTGATGACGTCCACATTCGCCCCGGCGTTGCGGCCGTAGGAGGCGTCGTACATACCCGTCTGCACCTTGAATTCCTGGATCGTATCGGGATTAGGCACAGGGACGCCGCCGCTGTCGGAGCCCGAGCCCATCAGGTCATTGACCTCGACGCCGTTCATCTGAAAATTATTGTCGTTCGTGGCTGCGCCCGACACCGAATAACCGCCGCCGCCCGCTCCCATGCTGGTGGCGCCCCGCCCCAGCGACGTGGAGCTGGTAATGCCCCCGGACACGCCCGGCGAGAGTCCCAGGATCTGCGTGTAATTGCGGCTCACCAGGGGCAGGTTCTGGATGACCTCTCCGGTGACGACATGCCCGAGGGCGCTGCTGGCCGTCTGCAGCACGCTGGCGTTGGCCTCGACGCTGACCGTTTGGCCCTGGCTGCCGATGCGGAGAGGCACGTTCAGGGTCGCCGTCCCGGCCACGTGAATCGAGACATGGGGGTAACGGGAAGTTGCAAAGCCCGGCTTGGAGACGGTCACCGTGTAGGTGCCCGGCGGCAGCAGGGCGAGGACATAGTGTCCGTGCGCCCCGGTGCGCGTCGCGCGCGCCACCCCGGATGCATCGCTGGTTGCGATCACGGCGGCAGCGGGTACGACCGCTCCGCTGGGATCGGTCACCGTGCCGCCCAGCGCTCCGGATCCGGCTGTTTGCGCCTGCCCGGCCGCTCCCAACGCCAGGGCGATGCCGCCCACCACCAGCCAACGAGCTGCCTGCGTCCAACCACGCCCCAGGGTCTCGATCATCGTCGCCTCCCGCGCATGCAACAATTGCTGCAAGTTCAGCCGGAGTGTAGCCGGGAGTGACTCCTATGTCAAGGGTGAGTTAGGGCGGACAAGGGCCAATGGATTCGCCCGCACCCGCTTTCCCATGCGCCGCATCATTTGTTGCAAGCCGGCGTTGCGAGCCGGCGTTGCGAACCGGCCGGCATGCGCTACAGTGGGGCATGGCTGTGCCCGACCCGATGCCGCCGCCCGGCGCCCGCTCCCGCCGCTCCGCCCTGCCCTCCCCCGACGACCTGGCGCGACGTTTGGCAGGGCTGCGCCCCAACCGCCAGGATCTGTTGCGCCCCGTGCTGGCCAGTCCCCGCGAGCATGTTCTCTCCAGCTCACGCACGCTGGCCGCCAAGCTGGGCGTGGATCCGGCGACGGTGGTGCGGTTGACGCGGGATCTGGGCTTCGTCCGCTACCGCGATTTCCAGCATTATCTGCAGGAGCTGGCCATCGCGCACGCAACCTCGCTCGACACCATGAGCGCCAGCAAGTCGCGCGGGACGAGCCTGGCCGCTCATATCCGGGAATCCATGGACGCCGACCAGCACCAGATTCAGCGCCTGCGCCACAGCCAGGTGGAAGAGCGCATCGCGGCGCTGGCGCGCCGGATGCATGCGGCGCGGCGGTTGCTGCTGGTGGGCGGAGACCTGGCCACCAGCCTGGTGGTGTACCTGCGCTATCACTTGCTGTTGCTGGGTCTGCCGGTGCAGGCAGCCACCGGAGGGGGCGAGAGCGGCGCGCTGGCGCGGGCGGCCGATAATAAGGACCTGTTGCTGGCCTTCAGCTTTCGCCGGTGCCTGCGGCAGACGGTGGAGGCGGTGCGGCAGGCGCGGGCGCAGGGGGCGTACTGCGTCGGCATCACTGACACGTTCGTGTCGCCGCTGGCGCGATTCGCGCACGAATCGTTTTTGACACCGGTGGATTCGCCCACCTATGGCGCCTCCTATGCGGCTCCGATCTGCCTGCTGAACGGCATCATCGCCGCCTGCGGCTACTTCCCTTCCGGGCGCACGCGGCGGCTGCTGGTGAAGTTGACGCAGGAGCAGCGCAGTGGCTCGCGGTGGTACACGGAGCCGACGTCCCCGCTTCGGTAGGGGTTGTTGATTGGCGCGGGATCGAGCAGGTTACCATTAGAGAACTCATTGTTGCGGCGAGGGCCCCCTGCTTCGCTAAAGCTTCGCAGGGCACGGCTGGCGAGCTACCATAAGAAAACCCCCATGTTCCGGCGAGCTGGTTGGATACTGTTCATTGTGCTGCTCGGGGCCGTCGTGGTGGCGTGGTCGGTCACCGAGGGCGCGGTGAGCACGGCCGGATTTCCCGCCAGCGCCCAGTCGCATTCCACAGTTCCGGCGGCGGAGCGGCCTCTGGCCATCGCGCGAGCCATGTCGGGGCTGAGCGACACGCCGGTGGAGACACAACTGGCGAGCCAGACGCAGCAGTTGGCGCAACAGTTGGTGGATGCTTCCATCCGACAGGAAGTGGCGGCGGCGGAAGCCACCGGCGTTAGCCATAAAGGACCGCTTTGGCAGCGGGTGCAGACCGTTCAGGCCGCCCTCGATCAGGAGCAGGCGACAGCCTCCGCGCTCACCGGCAAGCTGCAGCACGCCAGCGCCGCGACGCGCCCGGGCCTGGAAGCGCAACTGCAGCTGACGAACGCGCAGATGGCGCTCGACTCCGCCCGTCAGGCGGACGCGAAAGAAGACCTGAGCCGCGCCACCCCGGAGGCGGCCACGCCCGGCGACGTGGCGGCGATGCAGAAGGCGGCGGTGAACGTGGCCGAAACCGCGGCCCGGCGATGGAGAACGCAGTGGCAACAGCAGGCGGCCTCGCGTAACCCGGCCTCCGCGCAAGGACTGGCGGCGCTGATTACCGCCTGGAGACGCCTCGCGGCGAAAGAAACATCACTGAGCTGGGCGCATACCCAGGCCGCGGCGGCGGCGGCGGCGGCGCAGGCGTCGCATAATCAGTTGCACGCGCAACTGGCGGCCGCCGAAGCGCAAAACGGCCGCCGCATGTCGGGCGCGATGGGCCAACTGCAAAAGGGAGCCATGACCGGCGCCGCCGCACAAGCGTTGGCCGCCCGCGCGCAGCAGCTCGCCGCCGGACAGCGCCGTCTCATCGGCTTCGACCACGCCGCGCAGTACGAAGGCGAACTGGCGCAGGTGTACGGCCACTGGGCCTCCATCGGGCAGGCGCAGGAAGAGCTGGCGCTGCACGATGCGCTGACCATGCTGCTGGAGATTCTGATCGGCATCGCGGTGCTGATCCTGCTCGACCGGCTCATCGGGCACACGCTGGCGCGGACGAGGGCCGAGCGCCGCCGCCTGCACACGCTGCGCCATGTGCTGCGCTTTGGGCTGGAGGTGGTAGGCCTGATCTGGGTGCTGCTGACGCTGGTGGGCAGCCCGGCGCAATGGCTGACGTTTCTGGGGCTGGCCGGAGCGGGCCTGACCGTGGCTTTGCAGGACACGATCTTGAGCTTTTTCGGGTGGTTCGTATTGATCGGCCGGCGCGGGCTCGCGCCCGGCGATTGGGTCGAGATCAACCATATCAGCGGCGAAGTGGTGGAAATCACGCTGCTGCAGACGACGATGCAGGAAGCGGGAAACTGGACCGAGCCGGGGCACCCCACCGGGAGGCGGGTGCTGTTCCCCAACAGCTTCGTGTTTACCGGTCCGTATTTGAAGTTCTCGACCCGCGGCCAGTGGCTTTGGGATGAAATCCGGGTGCCGTTGACCGAGGGCGCGACCATCCCGGATTTGGCGGCGGTGGGGAAATTGGTGGAACAGGAAACGCGCGCCGACGCCGAGCGCGCCGCCAAGGAGTGGGAAGCGCATGGGCGAGGCGCGGCGCGCCCGGAGCCGGATCCGCTTTCTTTCGCGCCCGCGGTGCAGATCAAGCCCGGCCAGGAGGAGGCCATGGACTTGTGCATCCGCTATATCACGAACGCGGCGGGACGCGCCGAGCGCCGCGAACGGCTCTACCACCGCATTTACCAGACCCGAACCGCCAACGCCGGTTAGGCGACAATAGAATCTATGGGCCAGCGAGGCTCGTTTCATCTCGGCCGCATCGCCGGCATTGACCTGTACCTGCACTGGACGTGGTTCCTGGTGTTTTTGCTCGAGTTTCAGGACCGTGGCCGGGCCTACTCGTCGCCGCTGTGGAACGTACTGGAGATCGTGGCGCTGTTCGCGATCGTCACGCTGCACGAGTATGGGCACGCCCTGGCGTGCCGCAAGGTGGGCGGGCATGCCGAGCGCATCCTGCTATGGCCGTTCGGCGGCATCGCCTACGTGGACCCTCCGGTGCGGCCGGGGGCGACGCTGTGGACACTGGCGGCAGGACCGCTGGTCAATGTAGCGCTGGTACCGATATTGTATGTGGCCATGCACGCGGCGGTGGCGCCGGCGATGGCGCTGTCGAGCCTGAACCTGTACCTGTTCGTACGCACTGTTTTTTACATCAACCTCGTTCTGCTGCTCTTCAACCTACTGCCCATTTACCCGCTCGACGGCGGGCAGATACTACGCTCGCTGCTCTGGTATCCGCTGGGAAGGGCGCGCAGCCTGTGGGTCGCCTCGATCATTGGATTTATCGGCGTGGCGGGGCTGCTGTTTGTCTCCTGGCGCACGGGTGACCTGTGGCTGGGGGCGATCACGCTGTTCATCCTTGTGTATTGCTGGAAGGGGCTACGCAGCGCGCAAACCCTATGGAAATTGTCGCAGCTGCATCGGCATGAGGGCGTGGCCTGCCCCTGGTGTCTGGCGCCGGCGCCGGCGGCGCCGCTGTGGCGCTGCGCCGGGTGTCACGAGGCGTTTGACTTGTTTAGCTGCGGCGCGGCCTGCCCAGCGTGCCACACCCCCACGCCGCGAGTTCCCTGCCCGATGTGCGGGCACGTCAACCTGGCGACCGCCTGGCTGACGGCTGCCATAGCCCAGACCGGTTGAGACGCTGGTTACTGGGGCGCCGGGCCTTGCACAATCTGAACCAGTTGCGAGGGGCGGATCCATTTGCGGTAGGCCGCCTGCACTTGGGCCGCGTTC
Source organism: Terriglobales bacterium (assembly GCA_050745525.1). Taxonomy (GTDB): domain Bacteria; phylum Acidobacteriota; class Terriglobia; order Terriglobales; family SCQP01; genus SCQP01. Next base: position 8,911 of record JBOGKL010000198.1, read on the forward strand.
AGCTGGAGATAGGCGCGGGCGGCGAGGATGGGCTCATCCAACGGCAGACCGACGGCAATGCGCGCCAGCCAGCCTCCGGCAATGCCGTCCACGCTGGCCGCGCCCAGGGGAATCTGGCGCAGCAGCACCGCCTTGGCCTCGGTCAAATGAAACTTCGTCACCGGTTCGGTCTGCATCGCCGTCAGGTCGCGGAGCACGATCGAGCGCGCTTGTGCGACTTTGGGTGGATCACAACCGAAATTGACAGAATAGGTCGCGCGCGAGCGGCCGGCCGCAAACGAAGAGCCGACGTAGTAGACCAGCCCGGCGTTCACACGCAGGTCGCGGTAGAGGCGGCTGGCGAATAGCCCTCCGCCGAGGACGTAGTTGCCCAACTGCACGGCGTAGTAAGCGCGGCTGTGGCGATTCATGTCCACGGTTTCCGCCAGCGTGACGTCGTCCTGGACGCGGCTGGGGTCGGGAACGACGCTGGCATGGGTGGTGTTGGGAGGGATGGTGGGCAGCACCACGTTGGGGGTTGGGCCCTGGTTCGTCCATGAGCCGAAGTATTTTTTAACCTCGGCATCGGCTGCGGCAGGAGTGATGTTGCCGATGACGACGATGGTGGTCAGGTCGGGGCGGTAGACGCGCTGGTAATAGGTCTGGGCGTCGGGCAGTGTCACCTTGGCGATGTTGGCCGGAAGAGCCTGACGCAAGGTCGGATCGCTCGCCGGCACCAGGGCCAACTGCAGGGCGCGGCCGGCGAGGTATCCGGGGCTGTGCAACTGTCCGGCGGCCAGCCCGGCGGTTTGCTCGCGCACCACGGCGAAGGCACGCTGCGGCATGGCCGGGTGCATCTCGTTGTCGGCCAGCAGTTGAAGGCCGCGATCGAAATTCGGCGCCAACACTTGCAGCGAGAAGGATGCGCCGCCGGATTCGTTGCCGCCAATGTCGTCAAGCGCCTTTTGAAACGCCAGGCGGTCGAGCGTCGTGGTGCCATAGGAGAACATGCCCTCGACCAGTTGCGCCACGCCCTTTTGCCCGGGCGGCGATTGCAGATCCGAATTGGTGCGGATCTCGCCGTACACACTGACGGTGTTGTTCACCGTTTCCGGCTGCACGATGAGCTTGAGACCGTTGCTGAGCGTGGTCACGACCGGATGGGTCGTCGGTTGCGGAACTTCGAGATGGAACAGCGAGGCCGAGGCCCAGACGGGCAGCGGCACGGCCTTGACACGCTTGGGGGTGAAGGACTCCGCTCCGCCGAAAGAGGACTGAGACACGGGCTTGCCCGAGGGCTGCGGGACGAGCAGCGCGGCTATCGAATGTTGCGCATCGAGGTACTTGCGGGCAACGGCATTGACCTGCGCCACGGTGACGCGCTCGATGGCGTCAATATCGTCCTGCGGGGAGTGGCGGCCCTCGATGGCCACGGCCTGCGACCAGGCGTCCGCCAAGCCCTGGATGGAATTGGTGTTGAGCTCGGCGGCGAGCAGCTCGTCGCGCTTGGCCGCTTCCACGAGGCTGGGGGAGACGCCGTTGGCGACGTCGGCGGCAATGATTTTCCGCATGGCCGCAACCAGCGGCGAGCCGTGGGCCGAGCCCGGATAGGCCGCGTAGGCCATGCCGATGCTGGCTTGGGCGTTGGGCACAAGCTCAAAGGTGGCATAGAGCGCCTTGCCCGCCGGCACCAAACCGTAGAGCGCGCCACGCTGGCTGGCGAGCACATCGCCGAGAATATCGGCGGCGGCAAAATCCGGGCTCGAAGTACCGGGCATGCGGAAGGCGAGATAGGCGCTGCCGTAGGGATAATCGCTGCTCAGGCGCAGCGTCGCCGGCGTGACCGGCTGCAGTTGGATTTTCGGGCGCGGCGGCAGCTTCTTGGCGGGAATGGGCGCAAATAGGCGCTGGACCTCGGCCATGGTGGAAGCCAAGTCGAAATCGCCGGTGATGATCATCACGGCGTTGTTGGGCGCGTACCATTGCTCGTGAAAGCGCTTGAGCATCGCCGCCGTGGTCTTGTCGAAGCTGGGGCGCGTGCCCAGACCCGAGTTGGCCAGCGGCGTGCCTTTGTACATGGCGGACAGGAGTTGGAGATAAAACTTGTAGCTGGGGTTGGAGTGGTCGGAAGCGACCTCCTGCTCAATCGCCCCGCGCTCGTGGCCCCAGTCGGCGGCGGTGTCGTTCACGCCGCTCATGCGGATGGCGGCGATGTGCAAGGCCAGGTTCAGATCGGCGGCGGGTACGGTGAAGTAGTACTGCGTGACCGTCTGCTGCGTGTCGGCGTTGAAGTCGCCGCCCATGGCGGCCGAGATCTCATTGAGTTGATCGGCGCTCAACCCCGGGCTGCCGCGAAACATCATGTGTTCCTGGGCGTGGGCGAGGCCGGGAAATCCGGGCGGGGTTTCGTTGGAGCCGACGCGATAGTTCACGATCGTGGTCGCCACCGGCGCGAGCGTATTGCGCACCAGGATCACGCGCAATCCGTTGGCGAGGCGCGCGCGCATCACGCCCGGCTGCGATGCCGTCTGCGCGGAGGCGCCCAGCGGGCTCAGCGTCAGGCCCAGCGCGAGAAGGCCAAGGGGGACTCGAAATTTCCACATGAGAAAATTATCGGCTATTTCGCCTCGAGCACCGCATCGGCCAGGTACTCGCCGATCAGGAGCGAGGCGGTAGCGGCCGGTGAGGGAACGTTGATGACGTGCAGAAACGGCCCCTCGCGCAACAGATGAAAATCGTCAAGCAGCTTTCCATTGCGCAACACCACCTGCGCGCGCACGCCCGATCCTCCCGCGGCGACGTCGGTGTCTTCCAGGTCCGGCCAGAGCGTGCGCAGGGAGCGGATAAAGGCGCCGCGGTTGAGGGAGCGGTATTGCTCGCCCAAGCCTTTGCGCCAGTAGCGCGCCGCCATGGCCCAAAAACCTGGGTAGGCGAGCAGGGCGAAGGCGTCATGGGCGCTCCAGTCGAGGCGGCCGTAGCCTTCGCGCCGCCAGGCCAGTACCGCGCTCGGCCCGGCCTCGACGCCGCCGTGCACGCGGGGGGTGAAATGCACGCCGAGAAAGGGGAAGCGCGGGTCGGGGACCGGATAGACCAGGCCGTGCAGGCGCGCGGCGGCGGCGGGGCGCAAGGTGTAGTATTCGCCGCGAAAGGGCAGCACCACGAACTCGCGGCGCGCCGCCGTGCTGCCGGCGAGCACGGCGATGCGGTCGGCAAAAAGGCCGGAGCAGTTGACGACCTGGCGGGCGCGCAGCTCGCCTTGTTGGGTGGAAACGATCACCTCGGCGCCATCGCGGGCAAACGCGAC
>JBOGKL010000199.1:0-3967 GCA_050745525.1 Terriglobales bacterium
CCACCGACACCACCGTCTCGCTGGGAAACTCGTACTGCAGGCCAAAGTTGAAGTTGTAGGCGGCCATATCCGGCTGGTTGTAGATGACGGTATTCAGCGTATTGCCCAGATTCGTCTCCGGACCCAATGTGCCATTCGTTGGCTTCAGCGTGCCGTTGGGGAAAGGATTGTTCAGCAAGTTTTCTGGAACGGTGAAATTCCCGGTCGGGTCGATGGTGGAAGCCTGCCAGATGGTCACCGCATTGTAGGAATCATCGTCAAACTGATTGATCGCTCCCATGTGAACGCTGGGTCCGTAGGAGATGCCGAAGCCGCCGCGCACGACCGCATTCTTGAGAAACTGATAGGTGAAGCCCAAGCGTGGAGCAAAGTCCGTCCAGTTGTTGGTAAACGGGCTGCGGTCCTGGGGCGTGGCGAATACTTCGCCGCCGGTGAGGTCCACGCCGTTGGCGGTGTAGGTGAGGTTCGGATTGAAGTGCTCTATCCGGTTGTAGCGCTCGGTCACGCCCGGAAAGAAGTCCCAGCGCAGGCCCAGGTCCAGCGTCAGGTTGCCGGTGGCGTGCCAATTGTCCTGAATGAAGGCGGCGGTTTCGGCGTTACCGTCGGCGCCTTCTATGTCCGTGGTCCAGTTCTGATTGCCTTGGCTGGGCGATCCCACTCCCAGCAGGAACGAGGCAAGGGAATCGCCGTCGTTGCCTCCGGCGTTGATGTTGGAAGCGGTCGTCGACTTGTTAAAGCCAAACCAGCCGCTGGGCGAGAGCATTTGAAATACGTTCTGGTACTCATATTCGTAGTCCCAGCCAATGCTCAACTGATGCCGCCCGACAACCTTATTCAAGGTGACGTTGAAATCGTAGTTCGTATCCGCCAAATCGAAGGGGCTAAAGATTTGGCTGCCCAAGGAGGGTATGCCACTCCCAATGCTGACCTCGGGAATATCGGGGTAGACCGATTCCTTGGCCATGAAGGCGGGGAAGCCCAGCGTCGCAGAGTTGAACCCCGCCTGCCCCAGCGGACCATTCGCCTCGTAGTGCCGGGTCGCGGAACCGCGGAACTGCAGGATCGTAGTCTGCGACAGGGTCCAGTCTTCACCTAGCTCCAAATTGAAGTCATGCACCAGCCCGTCACTGGGCGCAAGTAATAAGTTGTTGGGAAAGTAATTCGCGCCTTCGCTGAAGTTCCGAACGTAGGAGAAGCGGCCAAACAGGTGTTGGCTCTCGTTCATATCATCGTCAATGCGAACGTCGAACTTCTGCTGATTGGACGGACTTGAGGCCGTGCCAAAGTAGTTGTTGCGGTGGTAGGGATCGTTGGGATTTGCCGGCGGCTGGTTGGGCTCGGGCAAGTTTTTCAGGTAGGCCGCCGCGACCTTATTGACGTCGTCGGGAGGGATGACATTGTTGACGAAGGGCTGCGGGCATGGCGCCACTCCCGTGTCGCAAGTGCTGGCGGTACCGCCCCACGTTGAAGGGAACGGATCGTAGATCGTCAGCCCGGTATCGCCGGAGAAGTCCCCGGTTCTTTCGGCCGCCGTTGGCATCGTGGAGATCTGGGTACCGTAATCCTTTTCGTTGGTGCCCTCGAAATCGCCGAAGAAAAACAGCTTGTTTTTGATAATCGGGCCGCCGATTGAACCGCCATACTGTTCGCGGTTTCGGGCGGAGGGCTTGTTCGGCTCGCCATTTTCAATTTGGTTCGCCTTCACGAAGCTGTCGTTGGCGTCCAGTCCATTGGGGCGCAGGAAGCCGAATAAATCGCCATGGAATTGATTGGTGCCGGACTTGCTCACCAGGCTGATGGTGCCAGCGGCACCGGATTGGACGCTGGCTGGGGTGACACTGAGGTCTACCCGGAACTCCTGAATGGAATCGAGCGGCGGCGAAAACGCTGGGATCACCGAGCCCTGGTTGTTCTCGCCCACCGTCAACGGGCTGCCATCCAGGGTATAGTACATGGTGCCTGTCTGCGCGCCATTGATGGAAAAATTAGCCACCTGATCGCGGGTGGTATCGAGCGAGTCCAGGTTGCCATCGGTAGGCGTGATCCCCGGCGTCAACTCGGTCAGTTGGAAAATATCGCGGCTGACCAGCGGCATGCGCTGAATTGTTTGGTGGGTGAACAACTGGCCGGTGGTCGCGCTCGTCGTCGCGGTGATCAGCGGCGCGGCGTTCACGGTGACTTCCTGCGTAGCCGCGCCGAGATGCAATGTCACGTTGATGCGCTGAGAAACATCCACCGCGATGGTGATGTTCGTGCGCACCGCCGTCTGAAATCCGGTCATGCTGACTTTCAGTTGATAGGAACCCGGCGCCAGGCTAATGAAGGAGTACAGGCCCGCGCCGGTGGTCTGGCCGGTCTGCGTCACCTGGGTGGCGGGGTTGATGAGGGTTATTTTGGCCCCGGGGATGACCGCGCCGGTACTATCGGTGATCAGGCCGCTAAGGCCGCCGCGGCCCGACGCCTGGGCGAATGCGAAAATGGGAAAGGCCAGAACCAGAGCCAGGACGAGACCCCGCCGCAACGCTGATCGCATGCGACCTCCAGCGAGACTTGTTGCCGCTTCAAATTTCTCCTTTTAGCACGCGCCCGTTGCAATGTCAATGCAAATTTCTCCCGCCCCACGATTTTCTTGGACAATGATTTGGGAAAGGGAGACAGCATATGTCCTAAGGAAGAAAAAGGTTCATCGGGCGCCATCGTGGGCGCTGGTCGTCAAAGCGTAAGGTGGCCGTGGTAACCGACCTGCTGCGGGGCGCCGACCTGGAGCAGCTGAGCCGCTGGCACGGCGCCACCGCCGCGACCATCAGTGGGCGGCGCGATGCGTTTCTAGCAGGCGCTGAGGGCGCGCTGCGCAGCCGCGAGGTTGATGTCGAAGATGAAGACAAGCGCCGGCTGAACTCGGTGGTGGCCGAGAAGGCGCTGGAGATGGAGCTGTTGCGTCAGAAGATCCGGCATCTCGAGGGTGGCCTCCCTTTGGCGCGGCGGAGGTGGCGGACATGAGCCAAGTAGCATCGCCCGCCTCCGGCCAGCAGTACGGGCTCAGCCGGGTTCTGCGCGTTTGGGAGTTGCCGCGCTCCAGCTTCTACGCCTCCTGCCAGCGCGCCCGGCGCGTACCCTCTCTGAGTCGGCGCGGCCCCAAGCCGCACTGGAGCGACGAGCAGCTGCTGGCGGCCATTCAGGCCCTCATCGCCGCCTCGCCTTTCCACGGCGAAGGCTACCGCAAGCTCTGGGCGCGGTTGCGCGCCGGTCAGATCCGTACCTCTCCAGGGCGCGTCCTGCGCCTGACGCGCGCCGCCCAACTGCTGTCGCCTCACCGCATGCCCCAGGCTCCGCCGCGCCAGCACGCCGGCGTCATCACGACCACGGCTCGCGGTACATAAGCGACCATTTTCAAGCCGAGATCGCCTTCCTCGGCATGACCTCCTCACCAGCGTCCGTGCGCCAGCCCGAAGGCAACGGCTGCATCGAGCGCTTCTTGCGCACCCTCAAGGGACAGGTTCTCTGGGCGCGGCACTTCCACAACGTCGAGGAGCTCCGCCTGGCTTTGGTCGAGTTCCGCCATCGCTACAACCACGACTGGCTGATCGGCCGCCTCGGTTACCGGTCGCCTCTAGCCGCCCGCAACTGTCCTCAGGCGGCGGCCGCCTGATTTACAATGGCTGAACTGTCCAGAAAACCGGGCCCGGAACACGGCGCCGGTCCGCGCTTGTATTAGGTTGCCGCCCCGCCTCGGCCGTAGCGCTCAAGGCTGCTGCTTGGGCCGCGCCTGCACGCGCACCCAAAAACCCTCGGCCACTCCGGATAGCTCCGTGGCCGCAACGGATGGCGTGAGGGCGGCGACGAAGGGGCGCACCGGCGCCGCCCCGTCCTTCCACCCGGCTATTCGTACCGCAGGGCGGAGACGGGATCGGCGCGCATGGCCCGCAGCGCGGGGGACAGTGCCGCCAGGACGGCGACCGCGCCGACC
>JBOGKL010000200.1:0-4862 GCA_050745525.1 Terriglobales bacterium
CCCGCCGAGCGTGGCTCCTGGGAGCGTCCCGAATCGGACGCCGCCGGCCGTGAGTTCACGCTCGACTATTACCTGTTCCTGGTTAAGCGGCAGCGCTGGCGGATTCTCACCTTCGTCGTTGTCTTCACCGCGCTGGTCGCCATGGTGGCGCTGGCCTTGCCCAAGAAATACCGGGCCAGCGTGCTGGTCCGGGTGGACCCGTTGAGCGCACCGGTGGTCGGCCAGGCCAGCCAGGCGAATAACGGGCAGATCAATTCCACGACGCTGGTGACCACGGAATCTAAGATCGTCACCAGCCCGGCGGTCGTTTTGGAAGCGGTGCGGAATCTCAACCTAGGGCAGGCCAAGGAGTTCGCTCCCAAGCCGGGCGCGAGCACTGCTGAGCCCGCGCGCACCGACCGGCTGCTCGCGGCGGTCACCAAGGACATTGGCGTAAGCCAGCCGCTGGGCACGGTGTTGCTGAATATCAGCTTTGAGACTCACGACCCGGAGCTCTCCGCGGACGGCGCCAACGGCATCGCCAACGCGTTCCTGGATCAGTCGTTCAAGACGCGCGCCAAGGCGCTGGAGGATTCTTCGCGGTACATGTCCCAGCAGCTGGATGCCGTGCGGGCGCAGATGGAGCGGGACCAAATGGCGCTAGTGAACTACGAGAGCACGCACGATCTGGTGGACCCCGACGCCAAAACCAACATCTACCAGGCCCGGCTGGCGCAGATCAACGCGGATTTCACCAAGGTCCAGGCGCAGCGCATGGCGCTGGAGGCCGACGATGGGATCGTGCAGTCCGGGGATTTGGACGCGCTGCTGACCTCGCGGCGTGGCTTGGCGTTGCTGCCCCTGCAAGAGCGCCTGCTGGCCGACCAGCGTCTGCTGAGCAAAATGGCGGCGACCTACGGCCCGCGGGAGCCGCTGTACCGGCAGCAGGCGGAGATCGTGCAGCACGACCAGGAAGTTCTGCGGCGCCAAGAACTGCACGTCGCCGCCCAGGTGCAGGATCAATACCGCGCCGCGGTGGCCGAGGAGCAGTTGCTCTACGGGGCACTGACGCGGGAGAAGGCCGCGATGAACGCCTTCAATTTGCGCGCCATCAAATATCGCGCGCTGAAGGCGGCGGCGGATGGCTCGCAGAAGCTGTATTACGGCCTGGAACAACGGATTCTGGACTCGGCCGTGGCCGCCGGGCTGCGCTCCGAGGATCTGCGCATCATCAGCCCGGCGCGGGTGCCGGACCGGCCGGTTTCCCCCCGGCCGCTGTTTGATGGCGCGCTGGCGTTCGTGCTGTCCGCGCTGTTGGGTATTGGCGTGGCGATCGCGACCGGTCTCATGGACAAAACGCTGGTGAGCCCGGAACAGGTCGAGATGCGGTTGGGCCTGACAACGCTGGCCTCGCTGCCGCTGGTCTCGCTCAAACAGCACCCGGACGCGCTGCAAGTTTCGCAGTATGCGGCGAACCTGCTTGCGGCCGGACCGCCGGCAGGCAGTTCGGGCGCCTCGCAGCTGGAAGCGCTGCGCCAGCGTTCCACTTTCCGCGAGGCCATCCTGACGCTGCACACCGCCATTCAGTTCTCCCGCGCCGAGCGGTACGCCGTGCTGGCGGTCACCAGCTCCGTGCCGGGCGAGGGGAAGAGCACCGCCACGGCGCATCTGGCGGGGGCCTTCGCCGCGCTGGGGACGCGCACGGTGCTCGTGGATGCCGACCTGCGCAAACCCAATGTCCACCGCTTGTTCAGCGTCGCCAATAAACGGGGACTCTCCACCGTGTTGCGGGGGCAGAGCGGGCTCGAGGAGTGCCTGGTGCCCGCCTTTCCGAATCTCACCCTGTTGCCCTCCGGTCCGATCGCCTCGGCGCCCTCGGAGTTGCTGCACCTGGGCCTTCCGGAGGTGGTGGATCAGCTGCGGGCGCGGTTTGACATGGTCCTGATTGATTGCCCGCCGGTGCTCGGCTTCGCCGACGCCGCGACCGTCGCCAGCGTGGCCGAGGGCGTTTTATTGGTGGTTAAAGCCGGCGCCACCGAGCAGCAAAAAGTACGCGCCGCTTTGCGCCAGTTGCGGGGAGTACAGGCCCAGATCCTGGGTATCGTGCTCAACCGGGTCAGCGCGCAAGTGGACGAATATTACAACTACTATGGCGGATACTATTCGGGCTACAGCAGTGCGGAAGACACCGATTAGCCGTTTTGCGCTGGCGCTGGGGCTGGTGGCGGCTCTCACTGGCATGGCTCTAGCGCAGGCGCCGGACCAGCCGCAACAACCCGGCAGCGTGTATTCGAGCCGCCTGCCGGAGGAACCCGTCACCCCGCTGCCGCTTCCCAAGGCCGAGACGCCCACCCGCATGAGCCCCGACCTGATGGTCCCGGCCGCTCCCGACAACTATGTCATCGGCCGGGACGATCTGTTGTCGGTTTTTGTTTACCAAATGCCCGAGCTGTCGGCGCAGGTGCGGGTCAACGCGGACGGCTATATCGCCCTGCCCTACCTGCAAAAACAGCTGCCCGCCTCCGGCCACACTGCGCCCCAGGTGCGGGCGGAGGTGCAGCAGGAGCTGGAGGCGGAGGGCTTGGCAAGGCGTCCAATCGCGCGCGTCATCGTCAGCCAGGTCGAGAGCCGCCCGATCGTCGTGGCGGGGGCCGTCAAGTATCCCGAGGTCATTCAGGCCGCCCGGCCCATGCGGCTGCTGGAAGTGCTATCCCGGGCCGGCGGCCTGGGAACCAAAGCAGGGACCACCGTGCTGCTGACCACGCGCACCCCGTCGGGAATGGTCACGCAAACCTTCGACGTTACCCGGCTGTTGCAGGATCCCGATCCCGGCGACGACCCGGAGCTGATCGGCGGCGAAACCGTTCGGGTGGTTCCCGCGCGGCTGGTCTATGCCGTCGGCGCGCTGCAAAGGCCCGGCGCCTTTCCGATCCAGCCCGGCGAGCCAATCACGGTGCTCAAAGCCCTGGCGCTGTCCCAGGGCTTCAGCTCCACCATGCCCGCGAATAAAGGCCACTCGGAAATTATCCGCACGCGCATGGACGGCACACGCGTGGAAATCCCCGTCAATCTGGATAAAATCCTCAAGCATCAGGCGCCCGACCCGACGCTCATCGCCGGCGACGTGCTCTATGTGCCGGAGAACGGCCGCCGAAAGATTCTCAGTCAAGCTTTGGCCGATGCCGCGCAAGCGGGCATTTTAGTCATAGGTTACCGCGTACCGTTTTAGTTCCGTGTCCGCATCCGCTACCGCCGCTCGCTCCGAAGCCGCGCCGGCCGTCGCCACGACCGCGCCGCACCCGCCGCGTACGCAGGCCACCCTGGCGGGCCTGCGGCGGCTGCTCACCATGGTGAGCCTGGATGCGGGTCTCTTGCTGGCCGGGTTCGCGCTGGCTTGCCTGGCGCGGCTGGCGCTGGCGCGCGAAATTGGGCGCTTTCAGGTGCTGCCGCACGCGCCGACGCAATACGCCATTTGCGGGGCGATCGCCTTGGCCATGCTGCTGTACGAGGGTGTGTACACCGGCGGCCTGGCCCACTTGGATCAGACTGAACTGCTGGTGAAGGCCCTGACGGGCGGGCTGGCGGCGATGATTGTTTACAGCTTCGCCATGCACAACTCGTACCTCGTCTCCCGGCTGGTTCTCGTGCTGGGATATTTGGCGGACCTGCTGCTGTTTACGCTGGTGCGGCCGATCTTGCGCCGCTATTGCGCCGGCCCCGGTCCCGAGCTGACGCTGATCATCGGCGATCCGCGCGCGAGCGGCGCCGAGCAGGCGCTGCGGCACGCCGGCCTGCGGGTCCGCGTGCTGGGCGCCGAGCAGGCCGCGAATATCTCCTCGGGAGTGTTTCTGACCACCGTCGGGGATGGGCTTGAGGCGGATTTCTCCTCTTGGGAGCAGCGCCTCGGCGAGGTGGGCCTGGTACTGGCTGGACCCAACACGGGTGCGCTGGGAGCGCGTCCGCTGAATCTCCGCGGGATCCAGCTCTATTGCATTTCCCATCCCCTGTCGCGGCGTTTCAACCGCGCGATGAAGCGGGCGGCGGATTTTGCCGGCGCGGCGGTCCTGTTGCTGCTGAGCTCGCCGCTGCTGGCGCTGGCTTGGCTGGCGGTGCGCTGGGATTCACCGGGTTCGGCCTTTTTTGCGCAGCAGCGCATTGGCCGCCACGGGCGCCCGTTCCGGGTGTGGAAGTTTCGCACCATGCACGCCGACGCCGACCGCCGCCTGGAGATGCTGCTGGCCGCAAACCCGGCGCTGGCGGCCGAATACCGGCAAAATTACAAACTCAAAAATGATCCCCGCGTGACGCGCACCGGGCGTCTGCTGCGGCGCACCAGCCTGGATGAGCTGCCCCAGCTTTGGAACGTATTGCGGGGGGACATGAGCCTGGTGGGCCCGCGTCCCATCATTGCCTCCGAGGTGGAGCTCTACGGCCCGGACTTTCGCGTCGTGACCACGGTGCGGCCGGGTCTGACCGGCATCTGGCAGACCACCGGCCGCAGCACCACCAGTTATGATGCCCGTCGGCAATTTGATCTGTACTATGTGCGGCGCTGGAGTCCTTGGCTGGACTTGGCGGTGCTGATCCGCACGCTGCAGGCCATGATTCTGCCGGCCGACTTTTAGCTGGCTGGTCCGCGCATGCGCCGCTTCTGGAATTATCTGGCCGCGGCCCTGGCGGTTGCGGCATGCGCCTGGCTGATTCAGGCGGCGGCCCGCACCTGGCGCGCCGCGGCCGACGAAAATGCCTCCCGCACCGTCGCGGCCAGCGCCCCCGCCCAGGCGCGCGCGGACCTCGCCGCCGCGCTGCGTTACCGTCCCGATCGTAGCGAATTGTGGCGGCTGCGGGCGGCCGACGCTTCCTTCGCGCACCCACGGCAAGCC
>JBOGKL010000201.1:0-4237 GCA_050745525.1 Terriglobales bacterium
CGCGGCGACCCGCCAGGTTTCGGCCACTCTGGCGCGCACGTGCAACCCGAAGTTCAGCGCCAGAGCGGCGCTGTCGAGGGCGGGACCCAAATTCGCGGTCGACGCGGGCAGATACAGTGAGTGACCGAGCTGCACGGCTCAGTCCTCCATCGCATGCAGCACGGCGGTTGCATCCGCGGGCAGTACGACAGGCTCCGACGGCGGCTGACCGGGAAGCAACGTGCCCTGGTGCCATCGTAGGGTGTAGTCGGTGTCTTTGAGGCCGTGCCCGGTGAGAACAACCACGACGCGCTCCTGTGCCTGAATGCGGTTCTGCTGCCGCAGTTTCCGGGCTCCGGCCAAGGCAGCCGCGGAGGCTGGCTCACAACTGATGCCGTCGCGCCCCAGATCCGCCTTGGCGATGGCAATCTCACCTTCCGTGACATCCAGAGCCCAACCTCCCGTGCTGTGGAGCACTTGGACTACTTTCTTCCAGGAGGCGGGGTTTCCGATACGGATGGCCGATGCCAGGGTGACGGCGTTCAGCGGGCGCAGTTCCCTGCCCTGAAAATCCCGCAGGCTGCGCACCAGAGGATTGGCGCCCTCCGCCTGAATGACCGAGATGTGTGGCAGGCGATCAACCACGCCACACGCGTGCAGTTCCATCCACCCCTTGCCCAGGGCAGAGGCGTTCGCCAGATTGCCCCCCGGCACGATGACGTGGTCAGGCGAGCGCCAATCCAAGGCTTCGAGGATTTCGGCGGCTACCGTCTTCTGCCCTTCCAAGCGGTAGGGGTTGACCGAATTGACCAGATATACCGGAGCATGAGTCACGAGATCACGCAGCACGCGCACGCACCCGTCAAAGTCGGTCTGCAATTGCAGCGTGCGCGCGCCATATTCCACGGCTTGGGCAAGTTTGGCCCAGGTAATTTGCCCGGCAGGGACCAACACCAGGCTTCGCAGGCCGGCTCGCGCGGCATAAGCCGCCATGGACGCTGATGTATTGCCGGTGGAAGCGCACGCGAGCCAGTCACGGCCCTCCTCGCGCGCACGCGATACCGCCACGGTCATGCCGCTGTCCTTGAAAGAGCCGGTGGGGTTCATGCCCAGATGCTTGGCCCATAACTGTTCGACGCCGAGCGCTTCGGCGCAACGCTGCAGACGGTACAGGGGCGTGTTGCCTTCCCGCAAACTGACAATGCTGCTTTCACGCTCGAATGGCGGCAACAGTTCACGAAACCGCCATACACCACTCTGATCCAGCTCCGCTCGGGAGGATCGCCGTTCGCGCCACACTTGCCGCCACGCGAGCGGGTCCTTGCCGGCAAGCCGCGCGGCATCGAACACACATTCCAGCAAGTCGCCGCAGCTCGGGCAGCGGCACTCGGCGGCCAACTGCGCCGCCGCCGTTCCGCATCCAACACAGCGCAGCGCCACCGCGACGCTGGTCTCCGCTTTTGAGCCCATGCGCAATTGTAGACGGTAGGTGGAGTCGAGCGTTGACCGGGAACGGAACTGAAGGCAGCCGTTTCGGAATCCCGGGGCCGCCGGGTAGGTGGGAGACCTGCTGGGCGTAGGTTTCCAAGCCTGGGGCGCGGGCTTCCTATTTTCGCATTCGCAGAAGGCGCTTCCGTAGCCGGCTCTCTTGTAGTATAGTTGCTGCAAGGTGAACTCCTTGGATCAGCCCCGGGGCGCCGCCGCGGCGCACTTGCGCCAGCAGAAACACGGATTGTCAAAGCGCTTCGGGTTTCCGTCCGAGCTGTTGCCCGGCAGTTTGACCCGCTCGTTGACCAAGTGCGGCAAAGCCGGTTGTCATTGCGCGGATGGCGAACGGCACGAAGCCTGGGTGCTGACGTTCATGGCCGGCGGTCGGCGGCGAGTCGAGCGCATCCCGCGTGAGTGGGTAGAGCAGGTCGAGCGGCGGGTGCGGGCCGGCCGGCTCTACCAGGACGCGCTGCGCGATATGCTGGCCGCGAACGCGGAGCTATTGGTGCTGGCGCGCCAGCAGCGCCGGAAGCGCGGGTGAGGCCCGGCACTCTACCCCGGCTGCGTTGGTTTGCGCAGCGTCAGTTGGGGCTGGACGCCTGGCTGGCCCACCCCGGTGACGGTCGTTGCCGGCCCCGCATTGCCGCCGGGGTGCTGCTGTGGGCGCAGTTGATGGCGCACATCTTCCGGGAAGCCAGCTTCCACGGCGTCGAGGCGCTGGTGCGCTCGCCGGCCCGCCGGCGGTTGGGCGTGGCGCGCCGCTTTGGCGACGACACGCTGGCCTATTGCAGTCAGCGGCTGGACGCGGAGCGGACGCGCCAGTGCCTGGCCGAGGTGTTGAAGCGAGCCAAACGCAACAAAGCCCTGCAGGGCGGAGTGTGGATCGGACTGGCTTTCGACGGCACCGGCGCGGGACGCAGCCTGGGCTCGCTGGCGCGCTGCCGCCTTTGCCACCCCCAGCGCGATGCCCACGGCCATGTGATCGCCCATGGCCACAAGCTGGCGCTGGTGAGCGTGGTGGGCTGCGGGCTGAGCCTGCCGTTCGACGTCGAGCCTTATGGCCCCGGCGATAGCGAGTATGCCGCCAGCCAACGCTTGCTCGAACGCGTCATCGCGCGCCTGGGACCGCGCTTCGCCGACTACGCCGTAGGCGACGGCGAATACGCCACCGCACCCTTCCTGCATGCCGTCGGCGGCGCCGGCTTGCACGCGGTGGCGCGCCTCAAGGGCAACCTGCCCGAACTTCAGGCCGCCGTCGCCGCCCGCTTCGACGCCCTGCCGCCCTCCGCCTGCTTCCACAACGGCCGCGACTACGTCGAGGCTTGGGACGCCGACGACTTCGATCCCTGGGAGACGCTGCGCTGGAAAACCGTGCGCGTGCTCCGCTACCGCCAGCATCGCCCCGACGGCAGCGTGGTCGAAGCCGAATGGCTCACCGATTTCCCTCCTGCCAAGGCCGGCAGCCACGCGCTCTACCGCATGGCCAAGAGCCGCTGGGAGATCGAAAACCAGGGCTTCAACGATGCCAAGAACCGCCACGGCTTCGAGCACATCCCCCACCACCACGCCAATAGCCTATTGATTCACTGGCTGCTGATCCTGCTGGCCCTCGTGGTCGAGAGACTGTTCCGGTTACGCTTCCTCCGCCGCGGCGCCCATCCCGTTCTCTCCTCGATACAGCTTCTACGGCGCCTCCGGCTCCAACTCGCCCTCCGTCCCTGCGATTCCAGTTGAGTTCTGCCTTCCCACTCTCCCTTCTGCCTCCTAGCGCCCGTCAACCACCCCGCCTGCTTGCGCCGAGCGATTCGGCCCGGATCCCCGTCGCCGACAACTGCCCGCCTCCCGTGTCCAGCAGCCCGCCCGCCCTCGTCTAGGCTCTATGCCGTCCGCAACGGCTTCCCTCCCGGTAATTCCGAAACGGCTGGAAGGGGGGTGCCGGAGTTGACAGTTACGGAGCGGGCGACTACCATAAAAGCTGCGCTTCAAAGCACCTCCGGGTACAATTCCAAGCGCCCTGGGCGGGTAGCGAGCTGGCAAACGCGCCGGCGGCAGCTTCCGTCCGCCACAGTATTCTCATGGAAGATTTCGGACAACTCCTCGAATCGTTTGAACAACAATACCAGGGCAGCGACGGTGAGGTGCTCAAGGGCACCGTTATCAAGATAGACGGCCCCGACGTCGTCGTGGACGTCGGCCAGAAATCGGAAGGGGTGGTCCGGCTCCGGGAGTTTCTCGACGCCGACGGCGTGGCGCAGGTGCACCCGGGCGACGTTATTGACGTCGTGGTCGAGCACGAGACAGGCGAGCGCGGGCTGCGACTGTCGCACGAAAAGGCGGCGCGGCTGCGCTTATGGGACGAGCTCGAACATGCGCACGAGCAGGCGACGATCATGCAGGGCCGGATCGTGGAGCGGATCAAGGGCGGCTTGGCGTGCGACATCGGGGTGAAGGCGTTTCTGCCGGGCTCGCAGCTCGATCTACGGCCGGTGCACGACCTGGACGCCTACATCGGACAGGAAGTGCAAGTCCGGATCATCAAGCTGCACAAGAAGCGCGGCAACATCGTGGTGTCGCGGAAGTCGGTGCTGCAGGACGAGATGGAGACGCGGCGCTCGCACACGCTGGAGACGCTGGCCGAAGGCCAGGTGGTGACCGGGGTGGTGAAGAACGTCACCGAATACGGCGTGTTCGTGGACGTGGGCGGGCTGGACGGGTTGCTGCACGTGAGCGACCTGAGCTGGGGGCGGGTGGCGCATCCCAACGAGATGGT
>JBOGKL010000202.1:0-1992 GCA_050745525.1 Terriglobales bacterium
AAGGTTCTACATTACCCGACCTGGGCCGGCGCGGGGCGGCGGCTGGGCGTTGACGGGCCACGCCTCAGGGATGCAGCCCGGGAGGCACCGGCAGGCGGTTGGTCAGGTACCAGAGGGAGAGCCCCTCGTATGCTTCGGAGCGAGCTCCGTCCGAGCCCAGCCGGTAGAGCCGCCGGAGCAGCCGCAGGGCCTTGGCGTCTCCGATGAGGCCGACCGCCTCGAGGCCAAACCGCCACTTGTCGTTCCGTGCGGATTGGATGACCAGCAACCGGATTTTCGCGCGTTGGCCCGCAGTGAGCCGCACTCCTGCAGCTTGGCAGGTGCCCTCGCTCAGCCGCGTCGGCACCACCGGGCCGGGCACTGGCCGGCCCAAGGACAACGCGTAAAGCTGGGCCAGATCGTACACCGCGTTCGTGCGCGATACGCGGTTGAACGAGAGGTCGCCTTGGGCGTAGCGGAGAAGCCAAGCGTACACGCCAGACCGGCGCGCCAGTTTGCGGCAATCGGGGCGATAGGGCGGCGCCGGTGGTCCGCCGTTGAGCCGGTACCACGCCGACAAGCCCCACGGCGCGCCGTTGGCCGAATCGCTCACCCCCGGGTTCGGGTCATGGCGAATGACGCCACGCAAGAGCCGCCGCGCCCCCTGGTCCCCGATCAACCCTACTGCCTCTAGGGCGGTAAAGCGGTCCGGATCGCCGCGGTCGCGGGCGGCGGCAAAGACCAGGCGGCGAATGACGATCTGCTGCTCGCCGCTCAGGTGAACATTGTTGTCGCGGAAAAGCGCTGCCGTGTCGCTCTGCGGCATGGCGCGACCCTGGGAGAGCCCGTACATATAGGCGAGGACATAGATGGCGTTTCCGCGCGGCCCATAGAGCGGTTCCTTGCCCGCGGGTCGCTGAGCCGCCGCCATCAGGGCTGGGTAGGCGCCGGCGTGCATCGCCAGCCAGCGGCAGAGGTAGTCGTCCTCTTCGAAATCGCTGCCCTGCACGATGGCCCAGTAAGCCAGCGGCGCATCGCAGCACTTGCTCATGAAGATAATGCCCGCGGTAATCTGGGCATTGTAGGCCTGCCAGGCGTCGCTCTCACCTAGCTGGAATTTGCGGGCTTCGGGAAAGCCGCGCAGGTAGGCGGCCACCATGGCCTTCCGGACCGCAGGTTCGCGCAGCAGGCCGCGAGCTGCCTTGATCTGCATCAGCCCCCCGTACCGGACCTGCCAGTTGGCCGAGGACAACGCGGTTATGACGGCCCTCGCCGTGGGCGCGGCCGCTGCCGCCCGGCCGGCCGCCTTCTGTCGCGGCAGCGCGAGCTGGCCGGCGAGCACCGCAGCGGCGGCAGCGAGGCTTACCATGACACCTGGTACTTCACGCTGTACGGACAGGAGGAGACGGGGATAATTACCCTGGAATCGGCGATGCGGTAGTCAATGTGAATGTGGTCGTAGGTGCTTTCTTGATAGGGCTCGACGCAGGCCGGGTCGGAGCTGTCGCTCTTAGCTGCAGCTTTGAGGTCCGCCCAGAGGGCCCCGTTCCCGTTCGTCGCGATGTCCGCGGCGTCGCCCATCTGGTGCCGGCTGTCGGGGTGGTACACCAGCGGCGGCTTGTGATTGACGTCGACGGAATACTCGTGGTTGGGGTTACGGTAGCCGCTGGATATCGTTTCGTTCCAAAGGCTCACCTTCCCGGCAATGAAGTCGAGCCCTCCCGTCAGCGCAACCTGAATGACCGCCCACTGCGGATAGTCACCCGAGTTCAGCTTGGCGAACGGCCACGCCGGGTCCGGCGAGGTCTCGGTAAAATCGGCGCAGGTCGGAACCCAAGGAACCCCGTGATTCCAGTATTCGGCGATCATATCGTCGCGGACGTCGCCGCACGGCAGCTCCACCGTGTCGCTGACCACGTCATAGGTTTCCCCGAGCGTCTCGACCTGGTACGGGCTCGCGGTGAACCCGTCCGGACCCTCGTCGAATTCGTATCCCCAAGGGTAGTCTACGCC
>JBOGKL010000203.1:0-3292 GCA_050745525.1 Terriglobales bacterium
CCTGCGTGATCCACCCGCCCAGCATCTGCATGGAGAGGAACCCGTCGGGCCGGATGCGCCGCACCATGCCGCCCAGCTCGTCCATGTGGGCGTCAATCATGATCCGCGGGCCGCTGGTCCCTTGCCGAGCGATGACGGAACCCAAGCCGTCGTAGGTCAGTGAGTTGGCGAGCGGTCCCATCTTGGCGACCATGATCTTGCGCACCGGCCCCTCGTAACCCGAGGGTCCGGGAGCATCTGCCAGTTGCCGTAATAGCTGGACCACGCTATCGCTCTTTACCGCTTGGGCACCCGCCGGCAGCACCAGCAAGCTTCCCAGGAAGCCGCCGCACAGCATGCTCAGGGCCAGCGCCGCGACCGCGCCAAGCAATGCCCGTTTCACTCGCCTCAGCAAAAGTAACCTGGCCATACGTGTCATGCTCTTCTGCTCCTGCCGGCGCTATGATTCTCGCATGACGGAAGCTGCGATGTCGCTGTTCCCTCCCCCGGTGGGGTTTGCCGCCGGGGCGCATGTGAAGACGCGCGCCGCCTACGATGAGCTGCGGCGCGCGGCGAGCGAGGACCCGGAGGGGTTTTGGGGCGCGCGGGCGCGCGTCAACCTGCACTGGTTCACGCCGTTCACGAAGACGCTGGCGTGGAAGGCGCCCTTCGCCCAGTGGTTCTTGGGCGGGGAGACCAACGCCAGCTACAACTGCCTCGACCGGCACTTGACGGGACCGCGGCGCAACAAGGCGGCGCTGATCTGGGAGGGAGAGAACGGCGAGCAGCAGATTCTTACCTATAACGAACTGCACCGGCGCGTGTGCCGGTTCGCGGCGGCGCTGGCCGGGCTGGGGTATAAGAAGGGCGACCGGGCGATCATCTATCTGCCCATGATTCCGGAAGCGGCGGTGGCGATGCTGGGGTGCGCGCGGCTGGGGATCATTCACTCGGTTGTGTTCGCCGGATTTTCCAGCGAAGCGCTGCGCACGCGCATGGATGATCTCGAGGCGCAACTGGTCATTACGGCAGACGGCGGCAGGAGGCGCGGGCGCGAGGTCGCGCTCAAGGCGAACGTGGATGCGGCGCTCGAGCACTGCCCCGGCGTGCGGCATTCGATTATCTTCCGGCACACTGGCAGCGCGATCGCGATGAAGGCGGGACGCGACCTGGAGTGGAGCGATCTCGTGGCCGGGGCGCCCGCGCAGTGCGACGCGGTTGCGGTCGAAAGCGAGCATCCGCTGTACGTGCTCTACACCAGCGGGACGACGGGCAAACCCAAGGGCGTGGTGCACTCGACCGCAGGATACCTGGTCGAGGTGCAGGCGACGATGGAGTGGGTCTTCGACCTGCGCGAAGAAGACACGTACTGGTGTACGGCCGATATCGGCTGGGTGACCGGGCACAGCTACATCATCTACGGGCCGCTGGCGGCGGGAGCGACGACGGTGATGTACGAAGGCGCGCCGGACTTTCCAGGGCCGGACCGGTTCTGGGAGATCATCGCCAAGTACCGGGTGAATTTGTTCTACACCTCGCCCACCGCGATCCGCAGCTTCATCCGCGCCGGCGATGCGCACCCCGCCAAGCACGACCTGTCGAGCTTGCGGCTGCTGGGCTCGGTGGGCGAACCGATTCAGCCTGTGGCGTGGGAGTGGTATCAGCGCGTGATCGGCGGCGGACGCTGCCCGATCGTGGATACGTGGTGGCAAACCGAGACCGGCTCGATTCTGATTTCTCCCGTGCCCGGCGCCGTCGCCACCAAGCCCGGCTCGGCCACGCTGCCGCTGCCCGGCATTGAGGCCGACGTCGTGAACCTGAAAGGCGAGCGCGTGGCCGACGGACAGCAGGGCTACCTGATCATCCGCAAGCCGTGGCCCTCGATGCTGCGCGGCCTGTGGCGCGATCCGGAGCGCTACAAGGAAGCGTACTGGTCGCGCTATCCCGGCCTGTACTTCACCGGCGACGCGGCACGGCGCGACGAGGACGGCTACTTCTGGGTGCTGGGGCGCGTGGACGACGTGATCAACGTCAGCGGCCACCGCATGAGCACGATGGAGGTCGAGTCGGTGATGGTGCGGCATCCGGCGGTGGCGGAGGCGGCGGCGGTGGGGCGGCCTGACGAGCTGAAGGGCCAGGCGCTCGTGGTGTTCGCCACGGTCAAGGGCGGCGTAACGGCGGGACCGAAATTGGCCGAGGAACTGCGCGCCTGGGTGGGGCAGGAGATCGGCGCCTTCGCGCGCCCGGAGGAAGTGCGGCTCGTCGAGGGGATGCCCAAGACGCGCAGCGGCAAGATCATGCGCCGCCTTCTACGCGAGCTCGTCACCACGCGCAAGATCGAAGGCGACACCACGACCATCGAAGATTACTCGGTGCTGGTGAAGCTGAGCGCGGAAGGCAAGGACGAGGAAGATCTGCTCAAACGTTCGCCAGAAGCCTGACGAGCAGCGGGTGGTCGGGGTGGGCGAACGGATTCACCACCGTAACGCAGCGCCAGCGGAAGCCGTGCTGGAAATCTTCTGAGAGAAGGAGATCGCAGCCGGCACCGGCGGCAGCGTCCAAAATGGCTGCGTCCCAAATGCCAAGGCGATGGCTGCCAGCCAAGTCAATCGCCGCAGCCAGCCAATGGGGCTGCAGTTCGAGAGTTGGAAGCACGCTCTGCCACTCGAACACGATTCTGCGAGCTTCAGAGTGGGTGCGACGTCCCTTGCCCACAAGAACACGAAAAAGCTCGGCATACACGATTGCCGGCACAAGTGCGGCGGAGGACAGCGCCTTGAGAAGAGACTGTGCCTCGGGCTGGCGCGCCGCCACGTTCAGACCCTCAGCGTAAGCGAAGAGGTTGGTGTCGAGCGCGGCGATCACCGCTCGTGCATCTCGTCTCGACTGACGTGAGGATGGTTAAGCGCCGGCTGAGACTTGAGTCGTTTCATGAGTTTCTCCCAAGCGCGGCGCCTGCGGTCCTTCTCGGCTTGCGACACTTTCCCGTTCTGCCGAGGCGGAATCAGTTCGGCCACGAGTTCGCCATGGTTGGTAATGGCGTAAGTCTTGCCTTTGCTCACCTCACGCAAGATGGCGGAGAACTTGCGGTTGGCTTCCGTCGCGGTGATGGTCGTTTCCATGGCCTGCCCGAAGTAGTGATTTTCACTACTTTAGCACGGCAGGATCAGTCGCAGCGGAGGACGGCGAGGGGGTCGGTGTGGCTGGCGCGCAGCGCGGGCAGGAGCGAGGCGGCGAAGGCGACCAGCAGCAGCAGGACCGAGGCTGCGATAAAGGTGAGCGGGTCGAGGCCGCTGACGCCGACCAGGAAGGC